>JAKMGP010000120.1 GCA_022424905.1 Akkermansiaceae bacterium
ACTTTTATTGATGCTGAGCATCAACTCATTCCGACGTCTTGGACGACTGCTGGTTCGGTAATTGCTCTGGGTGGCAGCTTACTGGTGCCTAAGCTGCTGGATCTTCCTGGGTTAGAGTTTGATTGGATTCGAGAGAGCAGTTGGGCTGGTTTGAGGGTGTCTGCGATTGGTTGGGTCGTTGGATTTGGATCGCTGTGGGGGGTTGTGTTGCTTGGGAAGTTGATTTTTGGTCGCTTGAAATTAAATTTTGAGGAAGGCATACATTGGAGATTGCAGGAAGGTTACGATGACGACGAACAACTTCACTTTGTCGTCGGTAAAGGGGCGCATAGCTGGGACGAATTGTTCTATCGACCTACGGACCGTGTAGTCATTCAAGGCCATGGCTTTAAGGTTGATGGGAAGCGTCGGCCAGCTAAAGAGTTGCGGATCGGCCGTGATGATCTTGAAATTGGAAGAGAGACGTGGAAGATTGTAGATTTGAAGTCTTTAGAGGGGAAAGCAACTAATGTGATTATTCCAAGAGAGGCCATGGGAATGGGTGATCCCCACCTCTTGGGAATGATTGGTGCTTTCTTGGGATGGCCTGCGGTGGTTTTTGTAATATTCGCAAGCTGTCTTTCTGCGATTATGGCGGCTCTGGTCGCGCGGGTCGGATTTGGAAAACCTTTGCCTTATGGGCCATTTCTTGCTTTCGGGGCTTTAGTGTGGATTTTCGGCGGGTTTCAGGGGTGGATCTGGTATTTTGAGAGGGTTCAGGGCGGGTTTTTGCCCTGAAATTGGAGGGTTTTCTCTCGCTAAGTCAGAAAATATCCTGATTTGACAGGTCGTCATGTCAGGCTCTACTATCTTTTAGTCGTTGAAGACAAGAACCGTTCCTATCATGATCAACAACAAGATTCTGTGTGCCCTCCTTCTCGGTGGACTTGCTGCTCCGCTGGCTGGCCAATCGTCGAAGGATTTGAAGACGCCTGCCGCGCTAAAAAAGGCGGCTTACAATGTTGATAAGTATGTAGCGGAGATTTTTCGCCGTAAGAAGCTTTCTGTCCCCAAGGTTGTAGATGATCCAACTTTCCTCCGACGCAGTTTTCTTGTCGCAGCCGGAAGGATTCCAACCCTCGAAGAAGCATCGAGCTTTCTTGAAATCGAGGATCCTGCAAAGCGTGAGATGCTCACCCAATATCTTCTCCAGAGCGATGGCTACCGGAGCCACATGCAGAACTACGTTTTTGACCTCCTTCGTGCCAAGGATAATAACCGAAACGGGGCTGAAGCTTATGCCGCTCCATACATGCATTTCGTTCAGCAGTCGGTTGCAAAAAATACTCCTTGGGATCAGTTTGCTCACAGTCTGGTTTCCGCAAAGGGAATAGCCTGGGAAGATGGTAATGGTGCCGTTGGCTACTACATCAGGGATAAGGGGATGCCTCTCGACAATCTTGCGCTTACCATGCAGATCTTTACAGGTGAACGACTTGAGTGTGCTCAGTGTCACGACAGCCCCACGAACAAGTGGGAGCGTATGGACTTCTATGAACTAGCAGCCTTCACCCACGGCCAACGTGAGATCAACGATGGTGTCTGGAACAGGGCCATGAGAAGCTATAACGACGAAGATTTTCGCCGGTCTGATATAGGACGTCTTTTTTACTGGCTTCGCGATAACATCCACTATGGAACTCTCGCTGATCAAGGAGCTGGTCGCATCAAACTGCCAAGCGACTACCAGTATAAAGACGGCGATCCCGGTGAGATGGTTGGTGGGCGGACCCACTTTGGTAAGAAGATCCGTTCGTCTGATCGACGAGACAGTGGAAAATCTCGTGTCGAATTTTCTGATTGGATGACCAAAGACAACCCTAATTTTGACTACATCGCTGTAAATCGTATGTGGGAACGAGTGATGGGTAGTCCTCTAACCTATCCGGTGGATGTTTATGTAAAGCCCGAGAAGACGGCTTCGCCTTCCTTAACTAGCTACTTAACCCGTCTAATGGTCGACCTCGATTATGATCTTAGGGCCTTCCAAAACGTTCTCTT
>JAKMGP010000056.1 GCA_022424905.1 Akkermansiaceae bacterium
TTCGGCGCATTGCTTCTGATGCAGCATAGAAAAAATGCTTTCGATTCGCAAAGTCTTGATTGCCGATTCGCAACCAAGCTTCGTGAACTAGGGCTGTTGCCTGCAAGGTATGGCCACGACGCTCGCGTGCCATCCGGTTTTTGGCCATCAGTTTGAGTTGGGCATAAACGGCTGTAATGAGGGCGTCATCCGGATCCCCATTTAATTTCCGATTATCTAGAATTTCAGTGATCTCCTTCATGAAAGCTCATAACCATAAGAAAATGTTAGAGGATGAATAGATGGGTTTTAGGTGTTTGGCACGATGAAAATTCCACTGTGAGTCCTTTTCGTTCGCGGCTGATAGTGGAAAAGGCGTTTTTTCTCAATGGGTCACGTGGAAGTATTTTGTTCGGCACACCTCGACCATATGAAGGTGGGACTATTACTGCTGTAATCCGCTCCAAGGTAGCACTTAAAGCAAACTGGTGCGCTTTTGATCTGAATTCAAAAGGTGAAAATTCACATTGTTTCTTGGTAATCGATTCTGATTTTCTAGGGGGATTTTTTTAAGGACCTTTCCCCGTGAGCCTATAGAATCATCGATCAGATTCGTTTTTGGAATTTAAAATCTCCGCTAATGGAGGAGCTTTAAGCACCCGAATGTTATGGTCTTCTGTATCCAAAGATCTTTCACAAATCACGAGGTTAGTCCCATTCCGTGAGAATTTTGCGTCTGGGGAAATAAACCCAGGAGTTGGGGGGAAGTTCGCGACCTGTTGCCAATTGACAGTATCCCAGAGAAGGATGGGCCCGTAGCCAATTGAGCAAGAGGCAATTCTTTCGCCATCTGGAGAAAAGTTAATAGACCTAAGGACCATGTTATGTCCTGCGAGCTCAGCGAGGAGACGGTCTTCCAGAAGGCTATGAATTTTGATAATAGGACGGTCGCGCGTGGCATAAGCCAGGAGTTTGCCGTCGGATGAGATGTCCATGCCTTGAGGACCTGATTTGTCGGGAAAGTCAAAATGTTTAACGATGCGATTTGATGAAAAATCGTATACGACAATATCATAATAGTCTTCGATAAACGCGACCTTCTCTCCGTGTGAAGAAAATGAGACCAATGTTTCTGATCCGAAGTTTTCCCATAGACTCTTAGAGAAATTGAAATTACTCGAAGAGACTAATTTTAAAGAGTTAACGTCATAACGATCGAGCTGAATGTGATCAGACTCTGGGGAATTTATGGCAGCCAAAAGTGTCTGACTCTCTTCGAGATAACGATACTTAATAGAACTGTTTTGGTGGGCTAACTTGAGAGATCTTTCAGCGTGGCCATTGAGGTCCCATATTATTAGCTCAGGTGGGGAGGATTTAGTGCATAAAAGGCGGTCGCTTGAGATCCAATAGGCCCTCGAAAGATCTGCTGGCAAGCCTTTGAGGGTTTTTTCTATATCTCCGCGTAAACTAGGTGTTCTATTTAACAATGAGACCACTCGATTTCCGCACGGTGAAACTTGAAAGGGATAAGCCGAGATTTGTAAACCAGAGTTGTCTAGCGAGGCTTCTGTAAAATTTTTGATATCCCAAACGTTTATTTTGTTGTCTTTGCCCGTACTTAAGAGCTGGCTGCCGTCCAAAGAAAAGTCAACAGACCAAACCTCATCGGTGTGGCCTGACAAGGTCGAAAGCTCAGACCAATTTTCAGTAGACCAGAGTTTGATGTTTTGGTCAGCGCTTGACGAAGCGAGTAGTTCTCCATTGGGAGAGAAAGTCAATTTGGAGACAAAACCTTGATGTCCAATAAGAGAAGTTGGTGGCTCGGTTTGTGTTAAATCGAAAATCCAAACCCTTGGATCAAACCATATACAACCGATCGCAAGATGTCTGTTGTTAGGAGAAAACGTAAGCGTTGTGATATCTGCCGCTACTTGAAGGTTACGCTCCGTTCGTGACCAATCCGATGTGTCGAGTATTACAATTTGTCCTTTTCGCCCCCCAATAGCGATTTTTTTCCCGTCTGAAGAAAAACAACAGGCCCCTTCAGTGTCCAAATTTGAATAATTTCCATCATTGAGTCGTTCACTGTATAAGATTTCTGCTGAATCAATTCTGATGATGTTGGCGGAGCCATGAGCGGGTAAGAAGTAGGCTAAAGTTTCGCCGTTTGGAGAAAGGGCTAGGCCGGTCGGCCGATGTGGGCCGATGTGGATATTATGCGTGGGCGGCTTACTGAGATCGGACCAAATTTTGATGTAATAATCTTTACTCTTTTCGCGAAAGCTGAGACCGGCAAAAATATTACAATCAAAATTTTTGCAGAGAAATCCACTGGTTGACATGATATCAGCTTCCTCACTTCCCACTGAAAGAACAGTTTTCTCCTGATCATCATTTATATTGATGAGCTCGATGTGCCCTTTGTCGCGCAAGCTTATTATACTCCTTTGGTTTTTCGTGAAGAAGCTTGTAAGAACTCGCGAAGGATGGCTCCCAATTTCAGTAACGCCTTTTTGTTGCCCCTGTTGCCAAAAGTATCTCCACTCCCATCCTCGAAGGTCCTTTTTGGTTGAGCCTTTGCTATATTGATTTAGGAGGCGTCTAGTTTCGCGGAGATTTCCGTCGTTAATGCTATTCGCTATTAATTGCATATCAGCGACGTATGCGTGTTCTTGAGTTTCCTTCTGCCCTTCGATCGCCATGCGTTCTGATTCCTTAGCCTCTGCACTGAGTTTGTCAGAATGAATTCTTAGTTCTCTTTCCTTCTCACGAGCTTGCCGCGCCAAAGAGGCATGATGGGCACTGAAAAGCGCCGAGAAAAAAATAGCTAAGATGGTTGCCGAGGCGGCTACGACCGCCAACCGGTTTCGTCGAAAAAACTTTTGGAAACTATATAGCCGGCTTGGGGGCCTTGCCTTTATTGGCAGATTGGACATTGATCTCCGAACGTCGTTCAAGAGTCCAATGACAGTGGCATAGCGTTCTTTAGGATCAGATTGGAGTGCTTTCATCGGGATGTGTTCAAGATCCCGAGCAACCTGGCGTTGTAGTTCTTGAGTACTCGCATTGCGCTTTCGTGCAAGCGCAATGCGATCGGTAGCCTTATAGCTTTTGAAAGCGGCAGATGGTGTGATGAAGTCGCGCTCTTCACGTAATAAAACTTCTTGAGATAGATGTTTTGATTCCCCAGAGCAGTAAGGGGGGCTTCCAATTAATAATTCATAGAGAATAGCACCGAGTGAATAAATATCTGAAAGAGTATCGGTTGCTTTGCGCGAGTGAAATTGCTCGGGCGCCATATAATCTGGAGTGCCCAATATTTGACCTTCGGCCGTGACGACTTGTGTTAATCGAAATTTGGGAGTTTGAATTACTTGAGAGATTCCAAAATCGATTACTTTAGCGAGGGGGCCGTTCGCTTTCTCAATAACGAGGATGTTGGATGGCTTGATCACAATGAATTGCTCCTTTTTGATGGGCGTGGTTGACCGCAAAACAAACATCGATGAAGAGGTTAAGCCGAGAAGGAATATCTAAACATTTTTCATCACAATATTTTGTAATGGGCAACCCTCGTGCGAGTTCCATAACAAAAAAAGGTTGTCCGGTCATTGTAGTCCCAGATTCAATAAGGCGGGCAATGTTAGGGTGATCCATCATTGCCAGAATTTGTTGTTCAACCTCAAAGCGCTTGAGGATGGCTCGCGAATCCATTCCAAGTTTCAGGATTTTTATTGCGACTTCTCGTTCGTATGGCTCGACTTGCTTCGCTAACCAGACAACACCAAAGCCACCTTGCCCGATCTCGGATTCTAATCGGTAAGATCTAATTTGGGTCCCGGTTTTAAAAGAGGATTCAATCGTTTGCAAATGATCCTCAGCGCCCTCGAGAGGCGGCTGGTCATGCATTTCACGGACCTCTTTAGAGTCCATGAATCGTGTGGGCATCTTGTTATGAGCTTCTAGAAGTTCCAAGAGAGTTGATTTAAGTTCTTCAGTCAGATCCGTCCGCTTTTCTAGCTCGGACCGCCAACGATCACTTGGTAAAGTTGAGAGTCGCTCGAATTCAGCTTCAAGCTGATTTGAAAATTGGTGATCTTTGGGCTCCTGCTCTTTCAAAATCCAAATAGTTAAGAATGAAGTCGATATTAATCAACTGATGGGAGAAGGTAATCAGTCTATCTTCGAAAGAACAGCTCGGATACCTCTGGCTAAAATAGGTGGTTATCTTGGAGTTTCTTCCCCAGAAGCTCGACCAAAGACATCAAATCTTTCTCCTGAAGCCGTGATTGCTTCATATCGGATGGTTCCCTTTTTAAGAGAGACTTTGATCAAGTGGTTACGCGATTCTGCATGAGCTAAAAACGGGCGAGTTTTGAGAACTCCCTTGGATAGACCTCGTGTCCTTGTTCCCCAGGCCCCATCACCGAGGTAAACTACGCCTTTGGAATCATCGCGCTTCCCCCCTTTGAGGGGGTAAGTTCTTTTATAAATGTGATGATCATTTTCAAAAGCGGCATCAACGTGATACTCCTCAAAGAGAGGGCACCATTCTTTTTGGATTTCGAGGGAATCTCCTTTAACGCCCGTTCCCCACGCGGGACGATGATAACATGCAAACTTGAAGGGGAGGGACCTTCGGGTATGGAGAGTTTCTCTCAGCCATGGAGTTTGTGATTTGATGTTTTGTGTGTGACCTGAATCGAGAGCAATGACACTCAGGTAATCTCCAAAATCAACCGTGAACATACTCCCTTTTTTCATGCCGGAAAAAAGACTATAGAAAAAGGGAGCGGCCTCTTTGGTAGGGGCATCATTGGGGCGATAGGAGGCTCCTTCCACCTCATGATTTCCAATCACCGGTATTATTGGTATAGAGTATCCATACGGGGTAGTGGCGCATTTGTTCCACGATTCGACCCATTCTAACCAGCGGTTTCCATCGACCCCATTCGCATAGGCAAGATCGCCGCCTAGAAGAGCGAAAAGAGGGTTTTCGGTGCCCGCCCTTCGATTCATCGAATCAAGCAGTTGCCGGGTGTGAAACATATCTCCGCCGGTAACAAACACCATTTCATTAGGCAAAATTAGAGGTGCGGTTTTGAAGAGGCTCTGTCCAACTTGAACCCCATGATCTAAAATTTCAAATTCATAGCTTGAATCGGCGGTGAGCTTACTAAGTTGAACCGTGTGAACCCAATCGTTAGTTGGTCCAAAAGGTCGTTTGCTTATTCGTGCTTCTTTCCATTGAGGGTCTCCAAGTTTTCGGTAGGCAAAAATAAAATCGCGGTCTATTTTAAGAATCCCAGCAAGAGGCGGGATACGATTCCAATCGGGATTTGGAGTAGAGGTTAGGGAGCGGTTCCACAGGCTCTTTGCATCAGAGAGGACGATGATTTCTTCTTGGTCTTGAATGAAAACACGAGGAGATGGTATCGTCTTCGATGCGTTTTGTGATGTCTTTAATAATGAGACAGCAAGTAAGATTGGTTTGTGAAGGTTTTGAGAGTTGATCAGGAAGGTTGCAGCTTCTTTTCGCCCGGGAGTCGTCTCTATTCTTTGACCATCGATATCAACTGTGATGGTGGTATTCTTTTTGGCTTCAATCACAAGAATCGCTCTTTTCGAGACTGTTTTGGGGATTTGAAGCGGCCTTCGCAGTAGGATGGGCTCTTGCGGCTCACTGCGAAAGGGCCCAGTTTCAGATGTCCATCTGTGTGGTCTCTCCTCCAGCCGTTCGATCCAGTGCACGGATATCGTGGTCGATGGATCCTGATGCCATTGGCAGATGGGGCCGAAAATTGCTCCTAAACCGACAAATGGTTGTAGGAAGACGGCAAATAGCGTGACTCTCATATTTTGCTGAGATTAAGGGATTTAGGTGGGGATGTGATTTAGATCTTTATGCCCAATAAGAACGTTTTGATGTGAGAGTTCAAAATAATGACCTCTGATTAACCTTGGAATTAGGAAGGGCTACAGGGAGCAGGATAAACTCTAGTCTTTCTAGAAGGATCCATTTCTTAGTTGTTCATCTGTAAAATTACAACGATCAGAAAAGAGCCAATAAGTAACCTCTTCAAGAGAGTGATCTTTTTTCTGCAGTAATGGCATTTGGGGGAGGTTGTGCCTTTTAAGATTTGATTGAGACGGGCATCGCTTATTTTGTGGCCGCTTAAAATTCTGGAGCATCTTGATCAGCTTTCTCTACCCACGGCCCGTAATTTGAGCTCTATTTCTTCTGAGCGTTCAGAGCTGCTTTTTTTGGTTCTGCTTTCCATCGTCAAAAACGAATCGGATTAACGAGGCCTGAGTGGTGATCTGGATTGCTACAGATCACTCTAGGTAGATCTTTTTAGTTCTCCTCCGATAGGTTCCTTATATCAGCGGTTATTCTTTAAAATCGCTACCACGTCATCGAGCCCCTTGCTCATAGCTTGCTCCAAGGCAGTTCGATTTTTTCCGTTGTTATCTCGGAATCGAAGATTTGAATTTGCTCCATTTTTCAGAAGGATTTTGAGCGCCTCGAGGTGTTTTTGATTCGCGGTATTTTGTCCACGTTCCATTTTGTGGATTGCATAGTGCAAGGGAGTAGCTCCATTGTTACCTTGTAGGTTAGGATTGACCTTAAGGTCTTCAAGTATGAACTCAAGCATCTCTGGCTGCTCCCAGAAAACCGCTTCATGAGCGATACTGGCCCCATTGTGGCTGGTTTTGAATTTAGCTCCGCTAGCAATGAGGAGTTTGATCGCGGCAATTTGAGACGACCCTGCCACGACACTTAGCGGAGATTTCATAAATCTTGATTGTTTATTAACGTCTGCGCCATGCTTGAGGAGAAGCTGCATAAGTTCTAAATGCCCTCCAATGCCAGCATACCCCAATGCAGTATAGGAATTAGGCGAGGTGACATCAGCATCGACTCCAGAATCCAGAAGTGTTTTCACCGTGTCGACATTTCCGTTTCGGGCCGCAATAAGCAAAGCCTCTTCAGGGTGAGTGACTTTTCGGTAGAGGCCCGAATAGTTATTCCTTCCTGAAGATGTCGAAATTCGAAGCGAGTCCTGCATAGGTATAAATTCCCCTTTAATTGATTTTGAGAGATTAATTTGCCCTTGCAGATTAGCTCCAACTGCCGGCAACCAACCATCTTCATCGGGGATAATGCCGAGGAAATTCTGAGCCTGTTTGCTTGAGGCATTACTAGTGACTAAGAAGTTATCGACAAAAAGCCTCACGCCTTTTCCTTTTTCGCTAATGGCCACAATGTGGTGCATTTTACCATCAAGAACATCTACTTTGCTTCTAACCCACCTTCCTGCGGCGTATGCCATCGTGTCAGTCGTCCCAAATCTATGGACACGCCAATCAGTCCAAGAATCCCCCATCGAAACTAAAGTTTGCCAGCGTTTGTCGAAGGCATCCGCACTAAACCACATAGAAAGCGTGAGGTTTCCGCTTTTAGGGGTGTAGTCGGTGGGTTGACCTCCCAGTAGGACGTATTGATTTTTGCCATTCAGATCTAAGGCTTGTCCGAATTGACCTTTGGCAAATCCTGGTGAATTTTTCCCGGTTGCATGACGTTTGTTGCCACTAACATCCTTTAAATTGCCATCGAACGGCCAGTGTCCAATAAGACCCTTTGCGAGTTCTTTAGAGACTTTGTTATTGCCCTTGCCATTATTCCATAGGCCCAAAACGTCATTGTCGCTAAGAGCTCTCTCCCAAATCTGAAGATTTTCGACTTTGCCCTTCCAAGTTCGATCCTTGTCATACCCATTACTCGATGGGACAACATGTGTAAGCTGGTGGCTGGATTCTACGAACCTTCCAGTGCCTCCCATAAGAATTTGAGGATCCAGAGTGAAGTCACTGCTTTCTAAATCTGTGTTGATGCCTTGAATTGCAATGACGTTTTTTCCTTCTCGAAAGGCGCTGGCATACTCACTAAGAGAAAAGAACTCTGAGCCATTGGCTTCGTGGTTTTTGACGGTGATTTTCCCCGTTTTCTTTTCCACATTCACGTTGCTTGATTCGAAGAGTCGGCGTCCGTTGGCATACAGGATGAAGCCGTCGTCGTAGTTGATCAGTAGGCCAAGGCCTTTTAGTTCAGCTTCCTTTGGGAGCTCGAATTCCCTCCTGATGAAGATGGATAGATATTTGTTCTCCATGTCGGTAATGATCGTTTTATCGTCATTATCGGCATATCCAAATCCTGCTTTCCCCGTTTTCCAGCCCGAAGCCTTAGAGTCAAATGAGAGGTTTGTCCAACGAGAGCTTTCTGGTCTCTTGCCGCCATCCAAATATTGCCACTGCGCTCCCTTAGGGATTATGAACTGTGCTTTACCTTTCCCTAAGGAGGTGAGTTTTAAGTGCGAATCTTTTTTGGATCTTAGCGTTCCATTCCAACGGTAAAAATTACTTTGGGTTTTCTGATTCGAGATCTTTTTTATTTCAAAATTATCACCTCGGTAGATGATCCACTCACCTTCTATTTGTGATGCAAGATCTGGGGTCTGCTGAGCAAGACTGGATTGGAGAAGGATACCCGTGAAAAAGAAAAAATTCGTCAGATTATGAGGTGATCGGATTTTCATATTGATTTGCGATTAATTGATAGACGTAACAGTCTTCTTTCATATATGCGCAAAACTTTGAAATTTGTGTCGTCTTTTTTTGGGGGGGTCCCGAAAACGGGAAATAATAAAGGCTAAGTCCTTTTGTTCGAAAGGAGATTTCTAGTTGAGGTAGAGTTTAAATCTCGATAATTTCGGTCGATTGCGAGGTGAGGTTTCTCGAGCCGTCGGTTGTAATAACAATGGTGTCCTCCACTCGAATACCGAAATTTTTTTCAAGATAAATTCCAGGTTCGATCGTGAGAGTCATGCCGGTTGCGAGGGGGATTTCGGGAGCGTTTTGAGATAGGTTAACTCCGGGATCGTGGGTTTGGAGGCCTATGCTATGACCGAGGCCGTGGGTGAAGCTTTTACCGAGGCCGGATGCTTCAATGATGCTTCGGGCGACACGGTCAAGATCGTGGTTAGTGATACCCGGGCGTGCGGCATCGATGGCAGTTTGGCGTGCTAAATTGACGACTTGGTGGATCTCTCGCATCCTCCCCGAGCTATTACCAAGGCAGACCATGCGGGTCATGTCGGAGGCATACCCTTGGTAGAAGACGCCGTGGTCGAGAAGGAGAAGATCGCCGTAGCGGCTGACGGATTGGTCCGGAAGGTGGTGGATTTCCCAGCAATTGGGCCCATTGGCCACGATGGGTGGAAAGGAGTATCCTTCGACTTCCTCCCGCTTGGCCATTTCAGCAAGGATGAGTCCCTGTATTCCTCGTTCGGTCAGATTAGGTTTCATTTGCGGAAGAACAGCATTGAGGATCGTTTCGTTGATTTTTTGAGACTGCTGTATGATCGAAATTTCAGCGGGAGATTTGGTTTGGCGTATCGTTTCGATGATGGAGAGAGGCTCGACTTCGTGGGGTGCCAGTTTTTTCTGCCAATGGACGAGATGGGCTGCTGAAACATTCTGATCGATTGCGATTTTGAGAGGAGGAGTTGGTAATCTTTTTTTGATGAGTTTACTTGGAGAGCTGGTAGTCGAGAGTTCGACTTCTTCTTCAAGGAGCTTGGTTTGTTCTCTTGCCCAGGAGATGGTGCGAAAAGAGGTGAAAAGAATGAGGGTGTCAGGAAGGATGAGTAGACTTCGGGGTTCTCCTTTGAAGCCGGTCGTGTAGCGAACATTGGAAGCATCGCAGGCGATTACGGCTCCCAGGTTGAGGGATTCCATTTTTTCCCGAATGCAGGCGATCCGCTGCTGCATTTCCGTAAGAGTAAATAGATTTGATGAAGTCATCCCGATGAAGGGTTACGAGATAATATCGAAAAGCAAAGCGCTTAGGAAAGCTTTGGGAAGGAAATACGTATCAGAGAATATGATACGGTTTGTGGGGCTTTTCATGCTATTGTCGACTTTACTTCATGCTCAAATTCCGGGTGAGCGTGATAAAGCAGCGATGGCACTCAAAATTCTTGATGGGTGGCATAAACAGGATTCAAGGGAAGGTAGGAGATCGCTACATTTTGTGTTGTGGACTCCGAAAGGACGTCCGGCGCCGGTCCGATATGAGGAGCGATTGACCCGAATGATGATCCATATCCAAGATTTCTACAAAAAAGAGATGGAACGTCTCGGATTTGGCCCTCGGTCAATCAATCTCCCAATGGAAGGTGAAAATTTACGGGTTCACCTAATCGAAGGTAGAAAGCCTGAAGCAGAATACGGGATGTCTTCGGGCAATGAGATCAAAAATGAATGTCTGCCAGTTTTAGCTGGAAAGGGAATCAATGGCAAAAAAGAGACCCTCGTTATCTTCTGTAATCTGGCCTCTTGGGATGGCGATAAGCTGATTTTCACTCACAGGTCCCCTTACTATGCAGGAGGTAACTTTCAAGGGGGAACGGCTTGGCAATTAGACTCGCCCGAGTTGGATACTTTAAATTTAGCAAAGAAAACTCCGATGATGCGAGATGGTCAATATGGCCGGATTTCTCTGGGCAAGCATAATTCGATTTTCATCGGAGGGATTGCCCACGAACTTGGTCATGCTCTTGGTCTTCCCCATTGTAGAGAGCGGCCTGATGAGGCATCACGCGGAACAGCTTTGATGGGATCGGGAAACCGAACATACGGTGATGAATTGCGAGGCGAGGGAAGGGGATCATTTTTGACCTTAGCTCACGCCCTGAGATTGGCGTCGCATCCCCAGTTTTCGGAATCGCTCAAAGGAATGAATCTTCCTGTGAGCGCAACAATTCAGGGATTGAAGATTATGGCTAGGGAAAAAGCGATTCATGTTTCTGGAAAGTTGGTCGCGAATCCTCCAGTTTACGCGGTTGTGGCCTACTTTGATCCAGAGGGAGGTGGGGACTATAATGCAACGACTGCAACTGCAGTGCCGGATATTGACGGGAATTTTAGTTTTTCCTGCGACGCGCTTCCTCCGGGAAAGGCAGGTGAGTTGCGTTTAATTCCGCTCCACGTCAATGGTTCGACAGGTGGATGGATGTCGCAGACGAAGTTTAAATATCCTTACTCGGTTGGTAAAGATGGCACACCGGATCTGGCGACGTTCCAGATTCGTGCGGCTATGACTCCTTTTATTGAGGCTCTGAGTGAGAGAAACCGCGAAGCAGCAGTGGCCGAGGCACGACAACTGCCTGAAGGGAAAATCCGGCAGATTGCCGAAAAGATCCTAGAGCGTGGGCGCAAAGCGGTGAAGACGCCCGCACAAGCCGGCCCAAATCAGATCGCAGCGGATTTAACGGAGTTTAAGGCATCTGCCGCCAAGGTGGGTTGGGGTCGTCCTGCCTACAATTTTTTACCAGAGCCACCTTTCCTTCTTGAAGCGGGGGGAGAGATTTTTCCGACTGGAATTTATGGTCATGCTCCGGCCAATCATCGTTACAATCTCGGGGGGAGATGGAAAACTTTTCGCGGAAAAGCAGGGATGGCTTCCGGGAAACAGGGTTCGGTTAGGTTCGGTATCAAATGTGATGGCAAGACTCTTTGGAAATCGAAAGTGATTAAAGGTGGAGGCTTGGTGAATTACTCGATTGACGTGTCTGGGGTGAAGACACTTGAGCTGGTGGTGGATCCCTCGAATGACGGGACTAGCTCTGATTGGGGGCTCTGGCTTGAGCCGAAATTGAACCGGTAGAAAATTGCGGCATCTTTGACTTGGGTCGCCTTGCGTAAAATACGATCCTACCGACCGGTGAACAAGCAAAGCACGATTAATACGGATAAGAGCCAACTGATGAAGTTGGTGGGTTTATCGAAGTCGTATGACAGAGTGATGGCCCTTGATAATGTTTCTCTGCAAATGGGAGTGGGTGAGTTTATCGCTCTCCGTGGCCCTAGTGGGGCGGGAAAATCAACTCTTTTATATTTGTTGGCTGGTTTGTTAGGTCCTGATGCAGGATCGATTGAGGTTGCTGGGCGCGACGTCTCAAAAATGAGTGGTTTTGAGAAAACGCGCTTTCGCAAAGAGGTGATTGGATTGGTGTTTCAAGATGCGAGATTGATCCCCTATCTCGATATTCGAGAGAATATTCTCGTCGCTGGCGGAGATCAAAATCGGGCGGATCAGTTGATAGTTTCGCTGGGACTTGAGGGTAGGATATCCCATGTCCCGGGGGAGTTGAGTGCAGGAGAGCAACAAAGAGTAGGCCTAGCCCGGGCCTTAATTCACTGTCCGGAGTTAGTTTTGGCAGACGAGCCAACGGGAAATTTAGATGACGCGAGTGCCGAAGCTGTGGTCTTAGGGTTGCGGAATTATGTTAAGGATGGAGGCTCAGTTTTGGTAGTGACTCATGATCCTAGAGTTCTTTCGAAAGCAGACCGGTTAATTTTTTTAGAGAAGGGGAAGATTTTATTGTGAAGTACGAGGACTATTATACTTGGCAGGAAGATGTTCCAGGATTTGGGAGTGAGGCTCAAGAGAAGTTGAGGAACTCAACCGCGTTGGTTTCACGAGTGGGTGGGCTGGGCGGCCCCTTGGCCTTGTCTCTGGCAGCGGCAGGAGTAGGGCGAATCATTCTCGCGCATGGGGGAGAGTTGAGACCGGATGATTTAAATCGTCAGATTCTGATGACTCATGAGGGCTTAGGTAGCGGGCGTCACGTTCAGGCTGCGGAGACTTTGAGACGATTCAATCGAGATCTTGAGATTGAATCGATGGGGCAGAATGTTTCGGAAGAGAATATTGCAGGTCTTGTTGAGCGAGCTGACATTGTGTTTTCTTGTGCACCCCTTTTTGAAGAGCGTCTCTTGATGAATCGGGAAGCGATGAGTCAGGGTAAATTTTTTGTTGATGGTGCGATGTGCTCGATGGAGGGGCATGTGCTCGCAGTCGACCCGGGTAAGTCGACTTGTCTGGGGTGTTTAGTAAAGGCGCCTCCC
Source organism: Akkermansiaceae bacterium (assembly GCA_022424905.1). Classification (GTDB taxonomy): domain Bacteria; phylum Verrucomicrobiota; class Verrucomicrobiia; order Verrucomicrobiales; family Akkermansiaceae; genus SW10. The sequence continues at coordinate 12,955 of JAKMGP010000056.1, forward strand.
GCTTATTGGAAACGTCGCTTTCCAGTAATTGGGGCGGTTTCAGCAATGGTGGCGCAAATCGCGGCTTTGGAGGGTATTAAGCTTCTGACCCGCTTCGCCGAACCGGCGGTGAATCGAATGATCCATATTGATGCGCAATGGATGCGGATGAAGAAAGTGCGCCTTGTCAGAGACGCAGCCTGTCATCACTGTTCTGGGACTACGTCATGAAACAACCTGTCTTTGTTATTGGAATTCTCGTGGTCCTGCTCGGAGGGGCTTTTTGGTGGCTGACGGAGGATAATGACCGAGATGGACCGGGGACAGAAGACTTGCTCTTCCACTGTGCCGCGGGATTGCGAAAACCAATGAGTGAGATTGCTCGCCAATACGAGGAGGAGTTTGGTGTGAAGGTCAATTTACAGTTTGGTGGATCAGGAGCTCTGGCCAGCCAACTTGAATTGGCAGGTGGTGATCTTTATTTGCCTGCAGATCAGAGTTATATCGACTCGGCCAGAGAGAAGGGCTTGATGAAGGAGGCAATTCCGGTGGCGCTTTTGACTGCGGGGATGGTGGTTCCGAAGGGCAATCCACGGGGCTTGACGAAACTTTCGGATATGGGGAAAGAGGGATTGAAGATTTCTTTGGCCGAAAGGTCAGCTTCGGTAGGTAAGTTTACCTGGAAGGTTTTGGAAGAGGAAGGGGTATTAGCGAGGGTTAACCCTAACGTGGTTGTGACTAAGCCAACTGTGAATGCGATTGTAGAAGATGTTGCGACTGGTGCTGTGGATGTTTCCTTAGCGTGGGACGCGGTAGCGAGAAATTTTTCTGAGGTGGAATGGCTTGCTGTCCCAGAGTTTTCCAAAAGAGCGAAGAGAGCTTCGATTGGAATACTGACGTCGAGTAAGGACGCAAAGAGGTCACTCCATTTTGCCCGTTATGTCACGGCGCAAGATCGTGGTCGAAAGATCTTTCAGAAGATGGGATTTATGGTTCCTGATGAGGGAGATAAATGGTCGGATCAACCGGAGGTGACTTTTTTTTCGGGATCAATGTTAAGGCCGGCGATTCAGGAGCGGGTTCGAGAATTTGAAGCGCGTGAGGGGTGCCGGGTTAATACGGTTTTTGAGGGTTGTGGGACCTTGGTTGCGCAGATGGATGCTGGAGCTAAGCCCGCAGGATACTTTGCGTGTGATACGAAGTTTCTCAACAAGGTTCAGGAGCGGTTTTTCGAGGGGCGGATCATGACGCGGAATGAAATCGTCTTGTTAGTTCGGATAGGCAATCCCAAGGAGCTTCGTGATTTGGAAGATCTTGGAAAGTCAGGGGTGAAACTTGGAATTTGTGATGGTCGTAAAAGTGCGCTGGGAGAATTAACGCGGATCATGCTTGAGAGACGTGGATTAACCGAAGCATTAGAAACTAATGTGGCTGTGAAGGTTGCGAAAGGAGATGATCTTGTGTCTGCGTTGCAGGCCCGATCACTCGATGCGGTTTTGGTTTACCGAAGTAACGCACTCGCTAGTCCGGTGACTTTGAAGGAAAATGAAATCGTGGAGCTGAAAGACGAGTTGGCTTTTGCTGAGCAGCCATTTGCGGTGGCAAAGGAATCGGCTTACCCCGAATTGATGAAGAGATTAGGCAACTTTCTGGCGACTCCGAAAGCGAAGGAAAGATTCGAGGAATTGGGATTCCAGTGGGAACTCAATTGACGATCGTTTCTAGGTGTCGCCTAGGATTGGAAGGCCTTTTTTCATGGGCGCTCATTGTTTGTCACTTATGTGCAATCTTGGGAGTTTTAATTATGAAAACGCCGGCATAGGGTTGGCCTATGGCAACGTCTGTAGAAGCAAAGATTGATTGCGATCGGTCGTCATTTAATTCTGTTCAGGCGTTCAAGAGTTGAATCTAAAAGTTGCAATGGAGAAGGGTATCACTAGTGATCAAAAGATTTGGAGAATTAGGCCGGAGTGGCCTTTTCTTCTGTTCCTGGTCTTTGTGGTCGCAGCCTACCTAGGGCTTCTGCTTTTAATGGTTGGGGCAAATATACTGACGGTTTCGTGGAGCCAGGCGAGTGAGATTTTGAAGGATGCTGATATTCAGCATTCAATCATACTGACGTTCGTGACCTGTACGGCGACAGCAATTCTTTCAGTTTTGGTTTCAGTCCCGGTGGGCTACCTTTTATCCCGATATCAATTTCGGGGAAGGGCCTTGGTAGATACATTTCTGGATATTCCAATTTTGCTACCTCCCTTGATTGTGGGTTTAAGTCTTTTAATTTTGTTCAATCGGATCCCACCATCTGCCTGTTGTAAAATGTTAGCGGGTGGTGCACTCATCGCTGCGATTTGGGGAGCAGCTCGAAAAGGGAATGGGATTGTAATAAGATTTTTGGTCGGAAGCGCAATTTTATTTGGACTTCTGAGTTTTATTTTTGTGGGGAGTCAGAGATCACTTGAGGGAATTATAAGTGAGGTTGGTTTCCCAATGACCTTTCATCCGTTAGGAGTAGTTCTGGCTCAGTTTCCGGTGGCGGCGGCTTTTGCGGTAAGGACGATGAGGACGACTTTTGATCAAATCAGCCCGCGTTATGAAGAGGTCGCGATGACTTTGGGATGCAATCGTGGTCAGGCATTTATGCGAGTTGTTTTGCCTTTGGCTGGTAAGGGAATAGTGGCAGCAGGAACAATGGCGTGGGCGAGGGCTTTGGGAGAGTTTGGGCCGATCCTAATCTTTGCGGGAGCGACACGTGGCCGGACCGAAGTGTTGGCTACATCGGTTTTCCTTGAAATTAATATAGGCAATTTACCAGGAGCTGCGGCACTTTCGCTTCTAATGATTTTGTTGGCAGTTTCAACCCTTTTGATAGTGAGGTATCTGGCAGGAAGAGGAGGAACGGTATGAGTGAGGGGATGTTAATTTTGGAAGAGGTGACGGTCCAAACAGGAGATTTTGTCCTGTCCCCCTTTTCGTTGGAGATTGGGGAGGGTGAGTGTGTTGCTCTTATGGGGCCGAGTGGTTGCGGGAAAACGACGCTCCTCGAAACGGTTTGTGGATTACGCGAAGGGCCGGTTGGCGGACGGATTGTGCTTGATGGACTAGAGGTGACAAATTTACCACCTGGGGCACGGGGAATTGGCCTAGTGCCGCAAGATGTGGCACTTTTCCCATCTTTGACGGTCCGAGAGCAAATAGAGTTTGGTCCTAAGCTTCATGGTTGGAAGCCTGAGGAAATAAAGGAACGAGTGGAAGGCTTGGCAAGAGATCTTGGATTGGAGGGGCTTTTGAGCCGCTTGCCTGAGGGGCTCTCAGGTGGTGAAGCTCGTCGAGTTGCGTTGGGCAGGGCTCTGGCGCTGAGGCCGCAATTACTCTGTCTGGATGAAGCGCTATCCGGTTTAGATGAAGCACGTCATGATGAGGTGCTTGGCGTAATTCGGAAGATGATTGAGAGGGAAGGCGTGACGGCTTTACATGTCACTCATTCTAAGAAAGAAGCGGAGGTTATTGCAGACCGGGTGGTGGTGATGGGCTAGAGTTTTAATTGGATCGGAGGAGGGTAACGGAATCGCGTGTGAGGGCGTAGATAGTCGAGAGCCATGTCGCAGCGGTGCTAACGAGTGGGATGAAAAGCCAAGCCATCAGAGGGATCGAAAATGACAAGACTTTAGAAACGGTAAAGGTTAGGCCTGTTGCGAGAAGGCCGATTAAAGCGGCACGGGCGAGGAGGATCAGTGCGATTTTGAAATGGCTGACACCAATCGCGCGAAGAGTGCCAATTTCCGGAAGCCGTTCACGGACGTTAGCAAACGAAAGATATGCGAGAGCGAGAAAGGCGCCGCTTGCAATGATTGGGGAGAGGACTGAAGAAAAACGAGCGCGTTCGGAGCGAGCAGTTTCACGACTCTTTATGATTGAAGCTTTGGCTTTTCTTGCTCGGTCACCGGTTTTGTTACGAGCTTCGGCACGAACCATGGCGGATGAACCGAGTTCGATGATTTGAACCTCGGGAAGGATTTTTGAAATCTCTGAACGAATTTCGCCGAGTCGATCAATAGAGGCGCAATTACACCCAAGGGCTAAAATGGCATTAATTCGATTAGGTTGGTCAAAGAGTTTTTGGGCATCATCAAGGTGTATCCAGGCCGAGCCATCGTCGCGGAAGTTTCTTGGAGGATAGGTTTGGGAAAGAGTGTAGGTTTTGTCGTTAAGGATCACCTGATCCCCTTTTTTGAGTCCGAGGGGTTCGTGTAGGTCGTAGCCTAGATTGATCGTCCCCAGAGTAAGAGGATTCATGATGGGTTTCTTTTTGGATCTGTGAGCGATAGGAACTTGTCCTTCAACGCCGATAAGGAGGATCGATCGATTTTGTTCTTCCCAGCGAACTCGTTTTGATAGCTGAGGAAGAAGATGGTTAACGGTGACGATTTCGCTTTCGGCAAGTTTGTGAACTGAGTCTTCAGAGAGTGTTTGTTCAGAGTATCCACGCTCTTTAATTTGCCAGATTTCTTCTCCTTTGGGGAAGAGGAAAACGTTGAAACCAAGGCCTTTCATGGTTTTACGAATGTCGTTCTCAAGCTGGATCATCTCAGCCTTGGTTTCGTCTTCTAGTAAACTGAGCTGGGCTTCGGTGTTTTGGTCAAATTTGGCGAGGCTTTCTTCTGCGGTAAGCCAGATACAGATAGCAGCTGCTGCTGTTACGGTGGCGATGAGAAAGTTGAACTTACGGTGTTTGATTTCGGCCAAGAGCATGATGAAAAATGGATGAAGGGGCGTAATCAGATTCGCGAATCAGCGGGGATTTTAATTGGATTTCTTCAGGAGAAAAATAGTGCCTATGAGAAGGACCACAGGAATTGCCAACAAGAGGATCTTGGGAGAACTGACAACGTAGGATTTCAGTGAGGATTTATCTGCTGGTGATTCCTGGTTAGGTAACGATTTGTCATTGAGAGAGGGCAGAATGGTGGGGAGTGACTTGTCGATAACGACGAGGCCGGATTGAAGTTTTTCTTGCCATTCGGTTTGAAAGAGTAGGTCGTATCCGGGGTTGCCGCTTTTGACCTGACAGGAGCAGGCACCGCAAAGATACTCACAGGCTGTCGTAACGGTTTCCGCTGTTATAGATCTACCTAGAAGTGGACCAGGCGTGCGACCACGACCAAAGATCGGGACGACAAGGGGTTCTTCGGGTGGGGAGTGCCGGTTGGCGGTAAGAATACGGAGGAAAGCTTGTTCGGCGGGGTCATTGCGATTGACCCGCTCGATTTTAAAGGAGATCTGGAGTGGAATGGATGAGCGGAGGACATCGTCGAGATTAATGTCTTCGCCAACTTTTCCAGCCTGTTCGGCCTGAATGACACCTTCGGGGATCTGGATGTTTTTTTGAGCCTCTAACAGAGTGTCGTTGAGGAGTTTGAAAATGGCTTCATTTGCGGTTTGGTCGGTTCCTTCGACAAGGATCCAGACGGTGGATTGCCCTTCAAGGATGCCGTCCTTAATTCTCTGGCGGAGGGGCGAGTCTATGATGCTATCAAGAGTTGATTTAGTGCCAGGGAAGACAAGCGGTTCGTCGTTTTCCCAGCTTTCAGGAGGGTGAAGGAGGAAGGCGGGATACTCGGTGAGCTTCTCGAGTCCAATAATAGAGAAGCGTTCGTTGGGAGTGATTTTCTCAAGGTCGAGAGATTCAAATTCAAGGTTGAGGTGCTTTGGTTCGAACGATAATTCGGCCGGTGCTTCTCCACGGTGAATCAATTGTAAGCGGAAGGAATCGGACTGCCACCGCTCCAGAGCGTATCGAAAGACGGGAACCTGACAGGCGAGAGGAGAGGCGGTGACCACCAGAAAAATCAGAAGATATTTCACGGTTTTTTGTGGAAAGTATGAATGTAGCCAAGGTCAGTAGAAACGATAAGCCGGCCCTCGGCAGGAGTGAGTCCGTAGGCTTTTCCCGTAACTTTGTGCTGCCAGAGTGGCTTGCCGGTTTTGATGTCAAGAATGGAGACTTGATTGTCGAGGCCTACGATGAGCTGAGCGCCTGCGACGACGAGTTCAAAAGGGGCAGGGTGGGCGATGGTCCAGAGAAGGCAGGATTTGATTTGAGTCTGGAGTGTGGAGATTTCCTTTTGGAGGACTTCAATTTGAGCGAAATTTGTTTCAACTTTTGGGTCGAGGTTTTTGAGAGTGGCCCTTCGGTTGCTGAGGAGCGTTTCAAGCTGAGCTTTGCGGGTGAGGTCGAGGCATTGAAGGTTTCCGATGGAATGGAGGTAGGCCTTTCCTTCCGTGATAACGACTCGGGTGGTGTTGTTGAAGGTTGTGAGTCGCTTTCCGGATTTGGGGTCGGCGATGCGCAGCTGTTCGTCCCGTTCTTTTTGGTTGGGCGGGCCTGCGATGAGTTGGTGGTCCTCTGTTAAAAGGCAAAAAGTTCCTCCGGCCTGCCCGATGGTTCCTGTCTTTTTGCCGTCGTTTTGATTTAGAATGATGGGCGCGGCGCGGCCCTGGGGGATGTAAAGGCGGTCGCCGCCAGCTAATATGGCGCCCTGAAGGGTGACGCCTTGATGCTCGGTCAGATAGGCGCGTTCCGCCGTCTTGACATCGATGCACCATAGATAAGAAGTCTTCCATGGCAGGAGTGAGGCTGCGAAAAAGGCGCGGCCATTTTCAACCGTGATTCCGGTTCGAACCGGCCAAGGCGAAATCAGTTTGCCGTTGCTGGGGATCAGGCGATCGGAGGGTGCGGCTTGTTTTTTCCAGAGGGTTTTTCCGGTCAGGGCATCTGCACAGTAAATGTAGCCATCATCGGATCCAAACCATGCTTGTTCTTCGACGAGAGTGGGAGGGAAACGGACGGAGGAATTTGTGAAGTGTTGCCATTGCTCTTCTCCGGTTATGGCATCGAGACAATGGAGAGCATTGTCGGATGAAGACCCATAATAAATGAGATTATGTGCGGCGGTCGTAAAATAACAGGGATCGAAATTGCGCATCGATTGAAGGCCTTCGTTGCTGGAGTAAGCATCCCATTTGGCTGGTCCGGTCCATGCTTGTTGGGGAAGGCCGCCATTGTGAACCCATGCTTCGGTAAGCGGGAGTTGCAAGGAAGAGGGAGACACGCCGCTTCGGCGATTGTCATGGCGATAAGTTGGCCAGACCTCGGCGGGGCAGAGGATACAAAGTAAGAAAAGTGTAAGAGTTGAGCGGAACATTGCGCTTAGGAGGTGGGCTCGGTCTGGAGATTGGAAAAGGGCGGCTACTCTTTTGGCGGAGTGGGATCTTTGATGCCGGAATTATTTTTCGGAATAAAGGCAAGTGAAGTCTCCATCCAGCCGCCGCATGAACAGCCGCCGCCACCTTCGGGGGCGAGGAAGAGTCCCTGGGCGGGAAGAACGCTGAGCCAGCAGGAGGGGCGGAGCCGGGGCCAGTGGGATTGTTTCTTAGAGGTTTTGGACCAAAAGGTGAGGCTCACGTCAATCCCCCGATAAAGCAGTCCATAGGCTGTCCCTACGGTGGCGGAGCATTTAGTTTTAGGCCCGTATTTGTGATCGAGCGGCTTTCCGTCGGGAAGGGAAATCCCGGTGGGGTCCGTATAGACCCGGTCCTCGTAAACGACCGGGTGGGTAATGTGGGAGCCGTGGTGGTTGGTGCGCCACGGGGTCTGGGATTGGAATCGGAGATCGCCATTGGCAAGGTCGAAGTAGTGGTAGCTGAAGATCCCTTTTCCATTGTGCTTGCCGGTTTCTTGGGTGTCGCCTTCAGAGAGGGTGATGAGGAAGCCTTCGGAAGTCATGGATCCATAGGAAACCTGGATGAAGCCTTTTTCCTCGGTCCGTAAGAGAGTCTTGGGGAATGGCTTTTGCCAGAGGATTTTACCGGTAGTTGCGTCGAGACAGACTGCGTGAATTTGATTCCAATGGTTTTTGGTGCTCTCGCGTCCGGAGGTGGATTTTTGAAGGTCGGTGTTGCGTGTTTCAAGGAAGCAAAGTTTACCTTTGGCCAATGAGATGGTCGGGTTGATGATGAGTCCGCCCGAGTAGGTCCAGTTTCCTTTCCAGTTTGACTTTGAGTATCCGAAAAGGTTGTCGCTTAGAACATTGGCAGTGTCGGATTCGCGGCCGACTTTGTCATACCAGGCGTCCCCAAAGTATTTTTTAAACTCGGCTCCCAAACGGACGGAGGATCCGATGATGTTATCTCCTTCCTGGGCGATGAAGCCCCACTCGTGAGTCTCGCGGTGGGAGGAGGTGAGCTTTAAGGTTGAGATGCGTTTGCCGGTGGCTCCGTCCAGCACCCAAAGGAGATCTTTGACAGCGACGTATAGTTTGCTGTCATCTGCGCACCAGTTGGCGCTGTCGTGAGGGACGTTGACTCGACGAAGGTCCGGAATTTCCATGTCCCAAAGAATTTGGCCATTGTAGGCGTCGAGCGCCATGAGCCGGTTGAGTCCCTGATGATACATCCGCCCATTGGTCGCAAGCGGAGCGGACATTCGGGGTTGTCGATCAATGCCAAAGTTGGCACCGGGCCTCCCAATCCATTGGAGCTCCAATTCATCGACAGCCTGAGCGCCGCCAAGGCGTTCGTTGGAGTAGGTGGTGTTTGATGGTGGCCCGTATTGATGGGTCCATTCACCGGATCCTGGAATGGGAGGGCGTGTATTGAGGGTCTTGTTAGGCAGGACGGTACGACCTTTTGGGCGGGTGAGTCGGGAGAGTTCGGAACCAGAACAGGGAGGAGTTTCACGTTCGGTGCAGACGAGGTTGCCGACACAAGAGGTGAGCGGGATATCCTTAAGGTTGGGAAGGTAGAGAATCGTGATTCTTGAGCCATGAATACCAGAATCTGTCAGCTCTTTCCGCAAGGCGTTGACCTTTGCGAGGTCATCATCAAAAGCTGTTACGTTGAGTTGGCTTTGAGAGGCGATAGCTTTGGCAAGTGAGCCATCGGTGAGTCCTACAATGACAGCGAAGCCGGGTTGGTCAGGAAGATCTTGTAGATAGGTTTTGGCAAGAGGGTGTTCACTATCAGGAGTCGGAGCTGGCATGTAGTTCATGCTGGTGTCAAATTCATAGAGGGGGCTGAATTTTTCACCGTTTTCGGTGTTGGCGCTGATCCGGTAGGAATAGCGGGTATGTGACTTTAAGTTTTCGAGTATGACTTCATGACGTAAGTCTTCTGAACTAGACTCGACGATACTGCCAAGTTTTCGGGTTATTCCGTATCCAATGATAGCCTTGCCGGGGTGGCTAGCTTCCCAAAAAAGAAGTGCTTTTCCTGGAGCTAAAAACCGAACAGCAGGGCGAACCGAAAAGGGAACGACTGCAAATTCTTTTGCGATGCTTGCGAGGTCCTCAAGAGTTGGTAGGGAATCGTGAAATTGGAGTGACTCGATACGGCCATTGATGGGGTAAAATTCATCTTTGTCCTTATAGGCACCGATTACAAACGGGGTTGGAATATCAGGGAGGATAACAGGGCCGGTGACAACTCGCGAGTTAACCAGGCGGCCATTTAAATGAAGGCTCATCTTCTTGCCATCATAGGTAGCGAAGAGGTGATTCCATGCACCGGGTTCAAATGGTTCGGGCGCAACGACCTCAAGAAGTCGACCTCCGGTAGAGAGTCGAAAGGAAAAGCGAGAGCCATTGTATCCAAGAATCCATCCGCGCTCGTAGCTACCGTTATCTTGACTATAACTCAAAATTGAGCCCCATTTTTGGGCTTGGTCAATCCGCACCCGAGCCTCAATAGCAAAGTTCTGCAGGGGGAGTTTTTTCGCGGCTTCCTCAGGGAGGAGAACGTGCTGCTTTGATGAGAAGACAAGGTTTCCATCAGTATCGAATTTTGGAGCGTCTTGTGCCTCACCTGCTGGGTTGAGTTTTTGGTCGGTAAAGTTTTTTTTGTTTAGTATCCAACTTCCGAGGAGTCCAGCGTGAGCAATGGGGGAAAGAATCAAGATGAGCAGCAATTGTTTCATTCACTCGTTGGTCTATTTTTGCTGCTGATTTAGGGTCATGCCAAGATCGGCGGCACGCCCTGAAGGGAGTTCCATAATCTGGATTTTTCGAAAGTGTATTTCGGCGCCTTCGGCTTCTAGGCAAAGGTAGCCTTTGCGAAGATCGGCTTCGCGGATGCCATTGACGAATTTTCCATTAATTGAAAGTTTTACAGTACCGTCGACCGCTACAATGACGTATTCATTCCACTCGCCTTTTCCTTTACAGCGCATTTCAAAGGACATGGACCGCGAACCGCGTGGATTTTCGGGCACCGCTCTCATTCCACCTGCGCCGAAGAGTTCGCCGCTGACGTAGCCGGGGTGGTTTGGCGAGCCGTCACGTTTTTTGTGAATATTAGGCCATTCCAGTTCCAGCATTTGAACTTCCATACCTTTTGGAAGCCGGTTCCCAGATGGCTTGGCATCGCTCCAGAGGAAGACCCCAGAGTTTCCGCCGGCTTTCATGTGCCGCCATTCGATGACGAGAATAAAGTTTTCGTATTGTTTTTCTGACCGCATCACCCCGATGGGCTTGCCGGAACAAACGAGGATTCCATCTTTTACTGACCAAGTTTCGGGCGAGGTGTTGACGTCGACCCAGTTGGTAAGATCTTTACCATTAAAAAGGTTGGTGAAGCCAAATTGTGGTGCTGAAGGTGTTGCGCTCTTTTCTTGGGCGGAAAGAGATGAAAGAACTAGAGCTGCCGTGAACGCTTTCTGGAAGAACATTCCCCATGCTAGCGGTTTGGGGTATACCTTGAAAAGGCTCTTATTTTTTAGAATCAGCAATAAATTGATCCGCGCTTTTGTTCCAGAGTTCGATGAGGGAATTCAGTTTTTCAGGATGCTTTTCCGCTAGATTTTTTGTTTCACTACGATCAGCGGAAAGGTGGTAAAGTTCCCATGGTTCCTTGAATGAGGAAACAGCTTTCCAACCATCTTTGAGAATGGCGTTATGGCCTTCGTGCGACCACCAGAGATCTGGATGAAGATCCTTTTGATCTTTTTTAAAGACCGGGAGGAGGCTCTTACCAGGGCTTGCAATAATAGAAGTTTCATTCTCAATTTTGGCTATCTCAAGGAAGGTTGGAAGGAGATCGATGACGTGAGCCGGAGTGTGTCGAAATTTATTGTTTGCCTCGAAACCTTGCGGCCAGTGCGCGATCAAGGGAGTGGAGATTCCACCTTCATGAGTCCAGGTTTTGTGTTTTTTGAAGGGGGTGTTGGCAGTAGTTGACCAACCAGGGCCGAGGCAAGGATAAGTTGCCGCTGACCCGAGGGGAGCGGTGGGATCGTGGCCATCGCCACGAACCATAATCTCGGCGCTCGCTCCATTATCGGAGAGAAAAATGATGAGGGTGTTATCGAAGCGATCTCTTTTTTTGAGATGGGTAATGATACGGCCAATTTCCTGGTCCATACGGTCGATCATGGCGGCGTGAATAGCCATTTTTTCTGACTGAAAGGCTTTCTGTTCTTTGGTGAGTTTGCTCCAAGGGAGGGGGCGATTCACTTCACCTGCCCCGAGAATTTTGAGTTGGTCAGGGAAGTGATAGGGAGGGCCAAGATTTGGAAGGACTGGTGAAAGATTAACTTTTGGAAAGCCAAGTTCGTTCATGCGTTGGTGACGAGCTTCGCGGATCGAGTTCCACCCAGAAGTGTAGGTGTCTTCATATTTGGCGATATCTTGCGGGAGGGCATGAAGCGGGAAGTGGGGGGCGGCAAATGCGAGGTAAGTGAAAGATGGGGAATCAGAGTATTTGGTTTCGTGTTCTTCGAGAAATTCGATAGTGCGGTTGGCGAGTTCAGTAGTGCCGTAAAAGCCAGTTCCACGTTTGACAGGGGAAAGTTTTTTATCGTCGAGGTAATGAGTGGTGGGGCTGAAGAATCGACTTTGATCCTTGAGATAGTAGGACCTGTCGAAGCCGGCTGCGATCGGTTTACTATCGAGGTGCCACTTGCCGATGTGGTAAGAGCGGTAGCCTGCTTTCTTCAGGAGGGCTGGGGCAAGGGGAGCCCACGAAGGGCGTTTGCCACGCATGCCGCCGCTTTTAGTTTTTAGAGTATCGCGTCGAATTTGCTGTGGATAGTAGCCAGTAAGAATTGATGCGCGCGTCGGCCAACAACGGGCAGTATTGTAAAAGTTTGTGAAGCGTAAACCGTTTCTTGCGAGAGCGTCTAGGTTAGGGGTCTTGATCTCAGAGCCATAGGCGCCGACGTCGGAATATCCGAGGTCATCCGCTAGAATAATGAGGATATCCGGGTGTTTGGTTATTTGACCAAGAAGCTGTAAGCCTTGGATGAAAATGCAAAGAAGAAGGAAGCAGGCTTTCATATTGGCGGGGAGTGATTGTTGGAGAATACCAAAAGTAGGTTTTAGTTTTTAGAGTGAAATAGTTTTTAGATGTTAAGAGCGCTTCATTATGAGATAAGGAATAAAATGATGGAGTGAGTCTTCATGCCGGGTTTCGGTTGGTAATCTCATCAATGGCCCACTTGGCATGTTCGGCGATGAGGGGGGATTCGTGGGTGGAGAGCTCTCTGAGTTTAGGAAGGTCTTTTTCGGTGCCTGTGTTACCGACGGCAATACAGGCATTCCTGATGAATGGCTCGAATTTGATTCTCTTGATAGGGGACTTCGCGAAGACACGCCGGAAGTCTTCGAGAGTCATATCAAGAAAGTCCGAGAGAGAATGGGAGAAGATGTCTTCACGGGCGTGAAAGGAAGTTTCGCGGGAGACTCTGGCGAAACGATTCCAAGGGCAGGCGTCGAGACAGTCATCGCAGCCGTAGATGCGATCACCGATAGAGCGGCGGAATTCTTCGGGGATAGAACCCTTGTGCTCGATGGTGAGATAAGAGATGCAGCGGGTGGCGGCAAGTTTTCGCGGGGCGGTGATCGCTTGGGTGGGACAGGCGCTGATACAGGCCGTGCATTTACCGCAGTGATCGCTAGATTTAGGGTCAGGAAGGAGATCGAGGGTGGTTAGAACTTCGGCAAGGAAGAACCAAGTGCCGAGCTTGCGGTGGATTTGGACGGTAGATTTCCCGTTCCAACCAAGCCCAGAGGCAGAAGCAAAATCACGCTCAAGAACGGGGCCGGTATCGACATAGTAGCGTTGGAGACCACCCATCTCTTGCATGGCCAAATCTAAGTCCTTGAGTTTATCTTGGATGAGGTCGTGGTAGTCATCGTTCCATGAGTAGCGAGCGATGCGATAGTCGGAACGTGGTTGTTTTTGAGCTGGAAGATAATTGAGCGCGAGTGAAACGATCGATTTGCAACCCGACAGAACTTCCCGTGGATCACAGCGGCGTTCGACGTTTTTCTCTAACCAGCCCATATCACCGGCATGTCCTTCTTCGACCCACTTTATGTAGTTGTCGGCGTGCGGAGCGCGGGTCGCAGCAGCGATGCGGCAGTCATCGAAACCTAGTTGCCGGGCCACGAACCTGACATTGGCCTTGGCGATGTTCGTATTCATTCTTGGGTGCCAAAGTGATAGCGCGCGGACTCGATGATGCCAGTGGTGACTTCGTCGAATGAGAGGTTGTCAGTTTCGATACCGATGTGTGCGGTATTGCGGTAGAGTGGTGTGCGGACACCTAGAAGATCACGGATAGTTTTTTCGGGATCGACGTTGGCAAGGAGCGGGCGATTTGCGTTCCGAGAGGTTCGCTTCAGGATTTCAGTAGGGTGTGCGATGAGCCAGACGACGTAACCGAGTTCTCGAAGGAGCTGACGATTTTCGGGGCGGCCAATGATTCCCCCACCAGTGGCAATAATATGGCCGGAGTGTTTGATAAGCGATTTGAGGAGTTCGGTTTCCATGTCGCGAAACGCTTCCTCACTGTTTTCTTTGAAAATTGTGGGAATGGAGCAGCCCTGTTGCTCGACAATGAGTTGGTCGGTGTCAATGAGCGGGTAGCCAAAGGTTTGGGAGAGTTTTCGCCCAATCGTGGACTTCCCCGTTCCCATAAATCCGATGAGGATAATGTTCTTTTGCATACTCTTGGGAAAACTCTACCTTTCTGAATTCGATTCACGAAGCTGTATCTGCTAAAGATCTTGCGTGGACACAAAACGAGTCGTTGCGGATTTTGAAGATTGGCGGGAGGCCGTGGCGGAAGCCGTTGCTCTTCTGGAGAATGGCGGACTAGTGGCGTTGCCCACTGAGACGGTTTATGGCTTGGCCGCAGATGCCTTTGATGCGGAAGCCGTAGCGAAGGTTTTTGAGGTTAAAGAGAGACCTTCTTTTGATCCGTTAATTGTTCATATTGGGCACAAGCGCGATCTTGATATTGTGGCGAAAGTTCCTGAGGAACTCGATGAAATCGTCGATGAACTCGTATCAACATACTGGCCGGGGCCTTTAACTTTAGTTCTGCCTAAAAAGGAGGATGTTCCTGGATTAGTGACGAGCGGACTAGAGACTGTAGCAGTGCGCATGAGTGCTCATGAAGTGATGCGGGCAGTAGCCAAAGAAATTCCGGTGGCCGCTCCAAGCGCGAATCGCTTTGGGAGAATTAGCCCGACCTCAGCTGATGCCGTAATGGAGGAATTGGGCGGAAAAATCCCGATGGTGATTGATGGGGGGGCTTGCCGTGATGGTCTGGAGAGCACGATTGTCGCTCCGGAGATGTCTGAGAAGGGACCAGTTTTACGACTATTGAGGCCGGGGCCTATTTCTCGCGAGGATTTGAGGAAAATCGCTAAGGTGATCAAGCCGAAGAAGACGAAGGCGGACCACATTGAAGCCCCGGGGCAGGTGGAGAGTCATTATGCACCAACGACGCCTTTAGTGGTGATTGACAAGCCCGGTGACTTTGTGCCCGAGGAGGGAGTGAAATACGGTTTGCTGAGTTATCGTGGTGAGGGGAACAGTTCCTTGAGGGAAGCGACGGATTGGGCGCATGTTGAAATTATGAGTCCTGGAAAGGGAAAATTGGCCGAGGGCGCTGTCAGGTTATTTTACTGTCTACGAAAACTCGATGCGGCAGAGGTGGATGTGATTGTTTCTGAATCGGTCTCTGAAACTGGCATAGGGGTGGCAATGATGGATCGCTTACGTCGTGCGGCGGCAGGTTCGAAGCAGTGATGTGACGAGTTATCAAGGACCATTCTTGAGCGCGTTCAGAAACGTAGTGCCTGTATCTCGAAATCTAGATAAATTGTTTTTATCAAATAAGTTAAAGTAATCCGTAGGGAAATGAGTAGAAGAGCTACATTTTGTCAACGTGTTGAAATGTAAGGGAGGATTCGTCGTGTCTTGCTTTCCTTAGCTTGGTAGGTAAATCACTGGTATGCTTGCGAAGCGAATCATTCCCTGCCTCGACGTCACAAATGGCCGGGTTGTTAAGGGGACCAATTTTGTTGATCTTGTCGATGCTGGAGATCCGGTAGAGTCCGCGGTTGCCTATAATGAGCAGCAGGCTGATGAGATTGTCTTTCTAGACATCACAGCCTCCTCCGATGGGCGTGATACCATGGTTGATGTGGTGCGTGAGACCGCGGCAAAGTGTTTCGTGCCATTGACGGTGGGTGGTGGTATCCGCGAGGTAGCTGATATGAGCCGTATGTTGCTGGCTGGTGCCGACAAGGTAGGAGTGAATACGGCGGCGATTTCCCGCCCCGAGGTGATTGATGAAGGCGCCAAGGCATTTGGGAATCAATGTATCGTCGTGGCGATTGACGCGAAGCGCCAGGGACCGGGTAAATGGGGTGTTTATACCCACGGAGGTCGTCGGCCTGTGGATGGACTTGATGCGATTGAGTGGGCCAAAGAGGTCTATAATCGGGGAGCTGGAGAGATTCTTCTTACAAGTATGGATGCTGATGGGACGAAGAATGGATATGATCTCGAGTTAACGCGAGCGGTTAGCGAAGCTGTTGGAATCCCGGTGATCGCGAGTGGTGGTGCTGGAAACCTCGAACATATGGTGGATGTCCTTGATGAGGGGAAAGCTGATGCGGTATTGGCTGCCAGTATTTTTCACTTTGGTCAGCATACCGTACCCGAAGCCAAAGACTACTTTCGTGAGCGCGGCATTCCCGTCCGGCCGATGGTGTCCTGAGAAATAGACCAAAAAACGCCACGATCGGTTGATCGCGGCGTTTTTTAAAAGAATGGTGCTCGACGCTGGATTTGAACCAGCGACCCCCACAATGTCAATGTGGTGCTCTACCCCTGAGCTAGCCGAGCGGCGGGCGAAAGCTAGAAGGGGAGGCTGACTCTGGCAACTGGAAA
>JAKMGP010000078.1 GCA_022424905.1 Akkermansiaceae bacterium
ATCGGCTTCCGCTCGAAATACGGCGCCACCAAGATGAACTACCCACTTTTTGAGGGTTTTGATTACAAACACTACCCGCCAACCGACCGCTTTGACGTGATGGACCTCCGCAGCGGTTCCCATGACATGGTTAACCGCGGTGCTTACATGTCCAACCGTTTCACTGATGACTCTATGTTAGACATGGGTAACCTTGCTCCTCACGGGCGCTTCGTGCACGTCTACCTCAACGGTATCTACTGGGGGCAATACCACCTACGTGAGCGCTGGAATGCCGATATGGCATCAAGCTATTTCGGTGGCCCCAAGGCGGACTATGACGTGGTCAACCTCAACGACAACTTCCGCGCCGATGAGAAAGTTTACGATGGCACCGGCGTTTTCTGGAACGAGGCGAAGGCACTGGCATCAGGCTCTAACCCTTGGGAAAACAACGACAATAACATTGATGTCGCTAACCTCATCGACTTCATGCTGTTGTGGGTCAGCGGAAATTCGGAAAGTGAGGTCAGGCTGCTCGGCTCCAAGGCCCAAGGGCAACCCTTCCGCTTCCAGATGAAAGACGCCGACGGATACCTACGCAATCCCGGGCACTCCGCAAACGATGCAGGACCTTTGAGTCTGATGTCACGCCTCCGCAGCGGCAACACGGATTTCGCCATGTTGCTCGCAGATCGAATCCACAAACACTACTTCAATGACGGGGCAATGACACCAGCGAAAAATATCGAACGTTTGCAGAAGCGAGTCGATGAGGCACGACTGGGCTTCATTGCAGAGTCTGCACGCTGGGGGAACCGCTTCCGTGAATACCAGAACTGGCTAAACTACCAAAACAACCTGGTCAGCAACCACTTCCCGGGCCTCGCTCAGACGATGGTTGGACGCTTCAAATCTGCCGGAATGTATCCAGACATCATTGCTCCAGTCTTCAACCAACACGGTGGTTCAATTTCAGATGACACCCCGCTCACCATGTCGACCGACGCCGACAAGGTCTACTACACCTTGGATGGCAGCGACCCACGCCTTAACGGCGGCGACCCAAATCCTGCAGCAACCGAAGCGTCATTCAACGGTGGCGGTGGACCCGGCGACCAGCAACCTGTCACTTATATGACGACCGGTTACACATGGAAATATATCGACAATGGATCCGATCAAGGCACCGAGTGGAGAGCAATTGATTTCAATGACACTGCATGGTCGTCCGGACCCTCACCACTCGGTTACGGTGGAGACGGCGAAGCCACCGAACTCAGCTTCGGAGGTGACTCTGGAAACAAATACGCAACAACTTATTACCGCACCACGATAGAAATCCCGAACCCGGCTGTGTTCCTAAACTTCCTCCTACGTGTAAAGTATGATGATGGAGCCGCGGTTTATATTAATGGTGTCGAACAGTTCCGCCAAAATCTTGGCAACAACGCCTCCTTCAACGACTACGCCAATGGCACCACTTCAGATGAAAGCGGATGGAAGGACGCCACTATTCCAGTCTCTGCTCTCGTCTCTGGCACTAACACCATCGCGGTGGAAGTCCATCAGGCCAGCGGCACGAGTTCGGACACCCGCATGGATCTCACCCTGCGAGGGCAAACCACCAACGTTGGCGGTGGCGACAACGTCACAAGTCCATTTACTCTTAGCAAGCCCACCCTGCTTCGTGCCCGAGGTTACAATAGCACCAGTGGTGAATGGAGCGCACTCAATGAAGCATTCTTTACCATCGACTCCGTTCCAGCGGATGCCAATAACCTAGTCGTTTCCGAATTCCACTACCGCCCGGCCAAGCCGACTACAACTGCAGAACTTGCCGTCAGTTCAGACCGCGATGATTTCGAATTTCTCGAACTCCTCAATGTCGGCGAGAGCGCCCTCGATATGAATGAGGTTCGCTTTTCCTCAGGGATCAACTTTAGCTTCCCCGACAACCTCTCCCTCGGAATTGAAGAACGGATTCTTCTTTTACGTGATCGCGCCGCCTTCGAAGCACGATATGGCCAACCATCGGTTCAATCCTTCGAATACACTGGTCGACTCAGCAACGACGGTGAGCAAATCCTCATTCTAGGAACCGGTCCAGATCCTATCAAAGACTTTACCTACAATGATCAAGAACCTTGGCCTGCCACCGCAGATGGCGAGGGACCTTCCCTTGTCCTCGTTGACCCAACATCGAACCCTAATCATAACGAACCCAATAATTGGATGAGCAGCCAGAACGAGGGCGGATCACCGGGAACTGAAGAACCGTCAGGACTTACCTATGACACTTGGGCTGCCAGCTTTGACCTCCAAGGAGGCCCACTTGACGACGACGATGGTGACCAACTTCTCAACTTTTTCGAATTCCTCCATGGCTCAAGCCCAATCGATTCATCCGACGCACCCGGACCCGTTGCCTCCGTGCAATCGATCGAAGTCGACGGATCAACCGACAACTATCTGACCCTCACCTTTAATGAAAACTCTGGGATCAGAGGCTCTCTTACGGTTGAAGTTTCTACCGACCTTAAGAACTGGTCAGGCGACCCTTCTTTGACAGAAGTAGTCTCCCGGATCGATAACGGAAATGAGACTTCCACCATCACGGTCCGAATCGCTTCACCCATCGGCACAGATCAGGACAAAACCTATCTTCGTCTCCGTGGCCGCTAAACCCCGGAAAACATCTAGAACCGAGTATTCATATTGGACCTTCCAGATTCGACGATCAGTATCCTGGTGTTCTCATCCGCTTCATGACATCCAAACGAACCACTGTTCTTGCAGGCCACTCCACTACCAACGCCACTCTTTTTCATCGCTGCCGTTTCCTCGTCGGTGATTCCTCGGTTGCCATCGACTTCGCCGATGGCACTTCCACCTACTTAGTCCGAGATATTGAAATGGATCGCGCCCGTAGAGCTGTCCAGACCGACCAAATTAATTGTGCGGCCGACTTCATTCCGGAAGGTGGACTCTCCGGGGATCGTGATACGGCCCTTGCCCAAGCCACCGCAGAGTGCCTTCGCCAAGCTGGGGAGTCTATCATCACAGTCGACCGCTCGCTACCCTACCTTTACGCCCACTTCATACAGGAAGCTGGAATCTCAATCCACTACTCGGCTGACTTTGGCGTCCTAAACCGTCGAATTAAAGATGCTCAAGAAATCGAGCATCTTCGTCTCGCTCAAAAAATCACCGGAGAAGCTATGACTCATGCTTGTCGCACCATCGCTCATGCTAATCCAGACAAGGAAGGAATCCTCCACTACGACGGAGCCGCTCTCACATCCGAACGCCTGCGTGCAATGATCACGGCGTTCCTTCTCGAACGTAATTTTTCAAACTCGCACGACTCTATCGTCGCCACCGCACCCCATGTTGCCGACTGCCACCACTATGGCACTGGGCCCCTCAAAACGGGGCTTCCTACGATAGTCGATATTTTCCCCATGGACAACACAACTCGCTACAATGGCGACATGACCCGAACCGTTGTAAACGGGACGCCCTCTGATGAGACCCTCAGAATACACACCGCCGTCTGTGAAGCCAAAGCTGCCGGGTGTATCTCCTTAAAACCAGGCACCACCGGTGAAGAGGTCCACCTTGCAACCACTGCCGTCCTCAAAGAACACGGGTTCGCGTTAGCACGCGGAGACAGCGAACATGACACTAAGCATCCCTTTATGAGTCACGGCACCGGACATGGGATCGGACTCGAAGTCCACGAGCCTATCCTGCTCGATCATGGTGGCAGCGAGATATTCGAAAACGAACTCTTCACTGTCGAACCTGGCCTCTATTCCTCTACCCTCGGTGGTTGTCGCGTCGAAGATATGGTCTTAGTCACTTCAAGTGGCCACGAAATTTTATCTCCACTTTACGAAGGCCTCGACTGGAAAGACTGATTTTCCCCTCGGCCAAAAATCCTAAGCTCACCCCAAACTCATCGAAATCGGCGTAATAGGATCCAAATCATGATCGATTAAGCCTTCGATCCTAACGCACCAAGTGATCGCTTAAAATAGTCGCGTAAATATGTCAGATTACCGCTCAATAGAACGTCTCACTAAAAAATGGGAATGACGTTTTTCTAACATCCTCGTAATTCAAAAAAGTCCGCACTTTCACTTGGCAAAATGCGCTTAGCCTTTTACCTCAGCCGGAATGCTTCCACAAGAAACGATTGAATGGCCAGACCCAATTGAAGTTCTCATAGATCAACTTGAAAACGAATCTTCTGAACGGAACTTCACTCGGGAGGAACGGGCTCTCATGGATATTTATGAAACCATCCCCATCCTTCAAAGCGATGACTCACTTCATGAATTTTGGCAAAGCGGAATAGATCACCAGCGAATCATCAACTCTTTCGAACTCATCGGAGCCACCAGTCTCGTCGACCCTCTCAACGCCAGTCGTTGGTGTGAAACCCGACCCGAAGATCGCAACGATTACAGTGAAACCGAAGCGAATCACCTTGCAACTATCGAAGAGGAACTGATTGATGGGATGGATGAGCTCATTGACTTGCTCCTCGACTTCGTCGAGGAAGAAATCAATTAGCGGCCCGTCAATCACATTCAGAATTACCGATCCTCTTTTCACTCGTCTTCGAGCGCGAAGCGGTAGAACTTTTTACCAGCCTCAAGAGGCATAATAAGCTCATTAATCCCACCAGGAGACGTCCAATTTCTAAAATCATCAGTCTCTTCAATCGAGAAGCGAATCTTAACGCTATTGTTCGCACGATCCGGCTGCAGGACAACAGATCCCAAGCGGGCATCCTTGACTTCACCGAGGGTCGGACGGGTGTCC
This sequence comes from Akkermansiaceae bacterium, assembly GCA_022424905.1. GTDB lineage: Bacteria > Verrucomicrobiota > Verrucomicrobiia > Verrucomicrobiales > Akkermansiaceae > SW10. The sequence goes on from JAKMGP010000078.1 coordinate 4,813, forward strand.
CTTTCCTGAACGACCAAATTGTATTCTTCACGTGTCGGCCTCGAATCGCGCTGGGCAACCATCGATCTATAGGCAACTTGCGTTGGCCGAGCGTCCCTTTGTTCAATCGCAGTGTTGTAGGAAGAAATTGTCGTCAATTCGTAATCCAGAGGATTGCGCGTCACATCCCCTCTTCCTGTGATTCGGGCGTTAAGAACTGACTCCTGATAAACTCCTTCGAGATAAAAGATCGTTACTTCCTGAAGGTCAGATGACAGTTCTGCTTCTTTGATGTCAGTGATACCATCAGCATCCGTATCCAAAAAGCGTTCATCTCTTTGATCAACGATATCTTGATAAGCTTCCTGAGTCGGTCGAGCATCACGCTGCGCAACAACCGCGTTGTAAAGCGTCTGGCTGGTCAAATCATAATTAGCAGGATTATTAGTGACGGCATTTCGACCTTCTTCCTGTGCCGTCACGACAGCCGTCTCAAATACACTTTGAAGATAAAACGACGTTTCTTCTTCAGAATTTGTATCCAATTCCTCCTCTTTTAAATCAGTCAACCCATCTCCATCGCTATCCACAAAGCGCGCATCTCGCTGCGCAATAATAAGGTTGTAGGCATCTTGTGTTTTGAGCTGATAGATTTGTGGATTCGCAGTGACTTCGGTGCGTCCAGTTTGGCGTGCATTAGCAAGAGCTGAATCATAGGCACCTTGCAGATAGAAATTCGTTTCTTCTAAAGCATTTGAAGCCAATTCGTTTTCTTTGTCATCGGTGAGACCATCACCATCGCTGTCAGGGAACCGAGCATCACGCTCTGCCAGCACCGCTGCATAGGCGGCACTTGGAGTCAGATCATAATTCTGAGGATTAGTGGTCACATCCGCACGCCCCCTCTCCCGAGAAGAAAGCATGGCAGTATCAAACGCATCTTTCAGATAGAAAACTGTCTGAGATTCCGGATTAGTATTGAGCTCCTCCTCCTTAGCATCAGTGATCCCGTCCAAGTCTGAATCTGCAAATTTAGCGTCCTCAGTGGTAGCGAGCGCAAACTGGAGGCCACCAAGAGTGGATTTCCACCCATCATCGGCGACTTGGGCCAGGGCAAAATTAAAATCTAGAGGTATTGTGTCTATGGAAAAGAGAGTTTCGACATTAGGATCAGTTTCGAGCTCCTCCTCCTTAACATTAGTTAAACCGTCGCCATCAGAATCAAGAAAGCGCTGATTTCTTTGCTCTAACAACGCGTTATAGGCAACCCTAGTTGCGAGGTTGAAATTCTGGGGGTTAGAAGTGACATCGTCACGGCCGACTTGTAAGGACTCAGCAATTGCCCTTTCATAGACGTCTTCTAAGTAAAAGTTCGTTTTTTCGGCAGAATTGGTTGCAAGCTCACGTTCTTTTTCGTCAGTCAACCCATCTCCGTCTGAATCAAGGAAGCGGCTATTGCGCTGCTCCAAGACGACGTCGTATGCCTGTTTGGAAATCAGCCCAAAATTTTGAAGGTTCGCCAAGACCTCTTCAACTGCTGCCCCTTTCGCATCTGTGAAGAGATTCTCAAAAGTATTTCCAAGGAAAAATGATGTCGGTTTATTGGCATCGGTTCCAATTTCCCCCTCTTTTTCATCAGTCAGCCCGTCACCATCACTATCAAGGAAGCGAGCATCCCGCTGGGTGACAATACTATTAAACGCAGCACGTGTCGTAAGTTCAAAGTTTTGGGGGTTGAATAAGACATCGTTCCGACCTGTTTCTCGGGAAGCTTGGAGCGCGACTTCATGATCGTCTTTAAGGATGAATCTAGTTTCAGTCGCCGAGTTTGATTGTAACTCTCCTTCTTTGAGGTCGGTGAGCCCATCTCCGTCGCTATCAAGATAACGAGTATCCCTCTCGAGAACAATAGCAGCATAAGCCTCGGCGGTAGGACGAGCATCACGTTCCGCCAATACCGCGTTGAAAGCGCCTTTTGTCGTGAGATCAAAATTTTGTGGACTCTCCAGAATATCATTACGGCCTAGTTGCCTAGCCTCGGCAATCGCAGCGGTATAGGCGGCCCGAAGATAGAAGACAGTCTCAAGGGATTGATTCGTTTCAAGTTCTGCCTCCTTGAAGTCAGTGAGCCCATCACCATCGGAGTCAGAGAACCGTTCATCACGTTCCGCTACAACTCTATTATAATCTTCGAGCGCAACAAGTCCGTAGCCAAAAGGAAAAACCACAACATCATTTCGGCCTGTCTGGCGGGCCGCAGCCACGGCATCTTCCAACCCAGTATTTTCTAGATAGAAGACAGTCCCATCATTTGGATCCGTCTCGAGTTCAGCTTCTTTGAGATTAGTAAGACCATCCCCATCGGTATCTTCAAAGCGAGCATCCCGTTGGGAAACTACGAGCTCGTATGCCTCCTCGGTTTTAAGGCTGTAGTTTTGAGGGTTGGAAAGAACTTCCGTTAGTCCGAGCTCTCGTGCTTCAGCAATTGCACTGTCATAAGAGTCTTGAAAATAAAAAGTGGTTTGTTCAGTGGGATTCGAAAAGAGCTCGCTTTCTTTTTTGTCAGTCAACCCATCGCCATCACTATCAATAAAGCGACCATCTCGCTCTGCAACTACAATCCTGTAAGCCGCCAAGGTGGTAAGTTCATAACTTTGAGGATTTGCCGTGACATCATTACGTCCTACCTCTCTCGCATCAGCTATTGCGCTGTTGTAAACCGACTGCAAATAAAAGGTGGTTTTTTCAGTCAAGTCAGTTTCGAGTTCGGACTCTTTAACATCAGTAATCCCGTCACCATCCGTATCCACAAAACGGGCGTCGCGGTCCGCGACTACTGCGTCGTATAAGGCAGTCGCGGTAAGATCGTATGCGCCAGGAGCCCCAGTCACGTCAGAGCGCCCCACGATACGTGACTCAACCACGGCTGCCTCATAAGCATCTTGAAGGTAAAAGACGGTGGCCTCAGCAGTGTCCGTTTCGAGCTCGGACTCTTTAACATCAGTAATCCCGTCACCATCAGTATCCACAAAACGGGCGTCGCGGTCCGCGACTACATTGTTGTAGGCGGTTCGCAAGTCACTTAATTCACTGACAAGTTCTTCAATATTTGTGGCAGCTTTCGGATCAAGGTTGAAACGCACCTCCGTGGAGTCGCTTAGCCCGTCACTATCAGTATCAGCAAGGAGAGGATCAGTAAGGTAAATACCAATTTCCTGCGCATTTGTGAGACCGTCATTGTCATTGTCTTCCTCACCGTCACCAGTCCCATTGCCATCAGAGTCTGCTACGATTGGATCCGTATTGGTAATAGTAAGCTCGACCCCATCAAGGAGGCCATCCCCATCAGTATCGGCAACGATAGGATCGGTTGAGCCATTAACTTCGTCCGGATCAGATA
>JAKMGP010000081.1 GCA_022424905.1 Akkermansiaceae bacterium
GTGAGAGGATGCGGTGAGGCGGTAGTAGTAGTTTTTTAGCGGAGGTGTTTTTCTCCGAGTTGAGGGTTATAACGCTAAAAACTAAAAAATATTCTATTCTAAAAACTACTACTACTACCGACTACCAGATACTCAATCTGCCGCTCCTCGCAGTCCCCGCAGATAAGGCCGCTCAATTTTTTTCTCAGCACCCTATTATTTAGAGAAAAAACCTAAAAAAAAGCTCTCCCCCACCGGTGGCGTGGAAGTCGTGGACATGGAAGGAATCTTTCGCGGCGGTAAAGCCGAAGGGATCGGTCTCGCCGAAGGTCACTCCTCCCTGGATACCGCCTCCGGCCATGAACATGGAGCCGGACTTGGTGTGGTGATCTCGGCCGGATCCTTGGGACATCGGGGTGCGGCCGAATTCTCCGCCCCAGATGACGAGGGTGTCATCGAGGAGGCCACGTTGTTTGAGGTCTTGAATGAGAGCAGCGGAACTGCTAGGAAATTGCTAGTAACATTCGCGATTGCATGTGGGGCACTTTGAGACTTCTGTTGCTCTTTGAGAAGTCTACTTTTCGCCGTTTTCCCTGGTTTCGATGACGGGTGACCTGATTTGTCCTGCCCTGAGCTTCTTCTCGTATTCGGCCCGGGCGTCGCTGGTATATGGATTTGGCGGGCGCTGATGAGCGGGAAGGTTGCGACGCCTGCTGGCTTCGCCGGGAGGATAATTGGCAGAAAGATAAGTGAGGATTTGATTCTCAATCGCCGGAGGGAACTCCCAGAGTCCTTGTTTTTCCTGCATCCAATCGATCAACCCGGCCCAGGTCTCCCGGGTGCCGCCATAGTTGGTGAAGAGCTTGGGAGAATGGCAGGAGGAACACATCGCACGGACGGTTTGCCAGTTTTCGTCGACGATCATTCCGCTGGCGGGATCGATCTTTTTCGGTGCCGGCTTTGATGCCGCCTCTCGGGTGTCGGCGGGAGATCCATTGATCGAAAGAAGAATTACGACTCCCACGAGAGTAGCTCCGATCCGATTAAAAGTTCCAATTGGATTCATCGTATTTGATTGCGGCTAGACTGCTTGGACTGCGATGCGATGGCAGGCGTTGTTGAGGTAACCTTTTGGATTCCAGCCGGGGAGAATCATGGGTTGCTTTTTCCCGTTTTCGTCAGTCGCCCTCACCCAAACCTCATAGTATCCTTTTTCAGGGAATTCGATATCGTCCTGTTTCCATCGTTGCCAGGCGAATCGATTAGGGGCCTCTTCAAGGGTGGCTTTTTGCCAAGTGCTCCCGAAGTCGATGGAGGTGTGCACTTCCTTCACCGCTAGCTCACCGGCCCAGGCCTGGCCACGGCATAAGAATTTTTTCCCGACGGATGTGGTGCCTCCGGACTTTGGAAAAGTCACCAAGGATTTCACTGGCATGGTTTCGATGATGATCATGTCTTCTGCTGGAACTTTGGTGCCAGGTGCTACGGGATACCTGGGAACTCGATAAGAAGAGCCGGTCATTTTCGCGCCATCGTGAACCTGGTCGCGAACCTCAAGGCGATGAATCCACTTTCCTGAAGTCGAGGCAGGAAAGCCGCCGGTGATGAGGCGAAGCGGGTGGCCGTTCATCCACGGAATGTCTTTGTCATTCATGGCCCAAGCGATGAGTGAATGCTCCTCAAGAGCTTTGGCGATGGGGACACCGCGAGAGATGGGATCTTTCTTTGGATCACCCGAGAGGTGAGTGTCTTTGCCGTAGTAGGCCGTGTAAACGGCTTTGTCGTTCACTCCACAGAACTTTAAAACGTCGCTCATACGAACGCCGGTCCATTTGGGGCAACCAACGGCGCCGGTGGTCCATTGATTCCCGGATGCGGGTGGGCTGAATTCGCTTCGTCCATTTCCGCCGCACTCGATCAGAACCTGTAGATTGACGTTCTTAAATTTCTTCTTCAACTCGGCGATGGTGAACGTTGTTGGTCTGTCGACACCAGGGCCTGATATTTCCAGCGTCCAGGTTGCGGGATCGATGGTGGATTGCTTGGGAGGATGTCCGTTGTTGCGGACGAAGAGCCGGTTGCCTGGAGTGATGGCATCGTCCAGCAAGTGGGGAGGTGTTTCAGCATTGACAGGACGATCGTTGAGGATTGTGAGTCCGTCCTTACCTGCGATAGCGAATGGTTCGGTGGTCTGGGCCAGTGCGGCGGGGATCAGGTTCGCGGGGAATTTGTCGCCAAAGATAATTCGCCCCCCCACAGCGGCTGCCATGGCTCCGAGAGCCGAGCGGCTTAGGAAGCCTCTTCGTGAAATGACGGAGTTTCCGGAGTTGTCGCCCCAGATTTGCTCTGCGGCATCATCTCCAAGTTGGTCGTAGAGCTCGTGAATCCCTTTTTCGTCAGCCATGATCAGCAGTTAAGCACGGTATCTTCGAAGGAAAAGGCTGGAGGTCCTATTTCGAGGTGACCTCCTGGATGGCATGCTGGACGAGACGCTCGAGCTCCGGGGGCAGCTCGGGTAGGGGACTAAAACAAAGGATACGACCTTTCCCAAAGGGGCCCGCTACGATAGCCGGAGGGTCTCCCTTTTTCGGTAATCGTGGTTTTGAAAGTAGCTACTGTAGTTCTCTAGCTGAGGTGCTTTTTCTCCGAGTTGAGGGTTATAACCCT
>JAKMGP010000096.1 GCA_022424905.1 Akkermansiaceae bacterium
AAATCACTCAGATCATGCAGAAGAGAAATACACACCTAACTCATCGCACCATGTTTGCCTTAGCGGCACTCGTGATCGCGCCGCTCTCAGTCGAGACCGGATACGGTCAAGAGGACTTGCTCAGGCAGGAAACGATTCGCCGTCAGCAGGACGTGGCCAAGGCCGACGAACTTCTTAACGAGGGTCGTGAGGCCTACGGTAATAAGGAGTTTGAAACTGCGGTTCAAAAATATCGTGAGGCGCTCAATACCCTTCCGTATGGAACCGCAACTAGCGATCGCCGCGAGTTCATTACGAAAAGCCTTGAAGAAGGCTCCGTGGCTCTGACCCAACAGTATCGTCAGCAGGGTAAATTCCAGGAAGCGCGCGATCTCCTCGAGGAAATCGACAAGAACAACCCAGGGAATCCAGCTGCTAAGAAGGGCCTCGAGTATCTCGATGATCCTACTCGCACCGAAGTTGGCCTGACTTTCGAGCACACCGAGAATGTCGAAAAAGTTCGTCGTTCTCTTTATAAGGGTGAGAGCTTTTACAACCTTGGTCTTTACGACAAGGCGGAAGAGGAGTTCAAGCAGGTCCTTCGCACAGACCCATACAATAAGGCCGCTCGTCGTTGGCTGGAGCGTTGTTCTTCGGTTAAATCCGATTACTACCGTGCCGCTTACGATCAGACCCGAGCAGAGATGCTGATGCAGGTTGATCGTGCATGGGAACTCGCCGTTCCTCCTCTTGGTGAGCAGGTTCGTCAAGGCCCTGATATTGACTCAGGTCAAGATCGTGAGCGTTCGATTATCGCCAAGCTCAACCAGATCATCATTCCCGATGTGAAGTTGAACAATATCACTGTTGAAGAGGCTGTTGAGTTTCTTCGCCTCCGCTCCATCGAGTTGGACAACACCGTGATCGACGAAAGCCAGAAGGGCATCAACTTTGTGGTTCGCACTCCCAAGACTCTTGGCGAGGATGGAGGAGCAGCTGGAGATGATGAGGCTCTTGATGGAGGCGACGGATTTGGTGATGCTACCGATCCGAATGCGATCCTGATCAAGAACCTTGAGCTGAGACAGGTTCCTCTCCGCGTAGCCCTTCAATATATCTGTGACGAGGCAAAGCTTCGATACAAAGTAGACGAGTTCGCGGTTACGCTTCTTCCAATCACGGAAGGTGAGGACGCGGATATTGTTCAGCGTCGTTGGACTGTTCCTCCTACATTCGAGACTTTCATTACGACAAGTGGTGGCGGTGAAGGTGGCGGTGGTGGAGGCGATCCCGATCCATTCGCTGCAAGCGATGATAACGGCCCAGCCGGTATCGAGCCTCGCAAGGACATCGTGACTCTCCTCAAAGAGAATGGAGTCTCTTTCCCTCCAAATTCCTCTGCTAGTTTCCTGAAGAGTTCAAGTACTCTGATCGTTCGGAACACACCAACGAACCTCGAGTTGATCGACGGTATTGTTCAGGCTGCGATCAATGACACTCCTCGTCAGATCCGGGTAACCACCAAGTTTGTGGAGGTTTCCCAAGAAAATGGTGAAGAGCTTGGTTTTGATTGGATCGCAACTCCATTTGGAGTGGGTAGTAACTATTTCCTCGGTGGTGGCACCGTTGGAAGCGGAACTGCTCGCAATAACACTGACTTTATTGGAACGGTAGATCGGGTAAACATCCCCGGGATTCCTGCTTCTCCTCAGGAGAACGTCTCCAATATCGTGACCTCTAGCCTCCGAAGTGGTTCTGCCGCAGTCAATCGCAACAGCATCGATGCAATCTTGAACAATCCGACTCGGACTGCTCAGGCCAACAGTGTTGCTCCCGGCATTCTTTCCATGACTGGATTGTTCAGCAGTGGACAGGTTCAGATGATTATGCGTGGGCTCGCCCAGAAGAAAGGTGCGGACATTATGACAGCGCCAAGCGTTGTCGCCCTTCCTGGTCAAAATGCTACGATCGAGATCATTCGCGAGTTTATCTATCCAACCGAATACGAACCACCCGAGCTTCCTAACCAAGTTGGTGGTGGAATCGGTAACCAGCAAGGTGGTGTAGGCGGCGGCGGCGGCGGAGCAGGTTTCCCTGTGACTCCCGCAACTCCATCGGCATTTGATACCAAAAATACGGGTGTTACTCTTGAGGTGGAAGCCCAGATCGATGCTAATGACAGCATCATTGAGCTTCGCTTCACTCCGACAATCGTCGAGTTTGAGGGTTTCATTAACTATGGTAGCCCGATTACAGCTCCGGCAACTGACGCACTTGGAAACCCTGTGCAGATCGTGATCACAGAAAACCGCATCGAGATGCCAGTCTTCTCGGTCCGCAGCGTGAAAACTGGTCTGACGATCTATGATGGCTACACGGTGGCTGTTGGTGGTCTGATGCGTGAAGATGTTCAGAGTGTTGAAGATAAGGTGCCCGTTCTTGGCGACTTGCCTTATGTTGGACGTCTTTTCCAGACTAAGGCTCAAAATCACATCAAGAGTAACCTCATCATCTTTGTGACGGCTGAGATCATTGATGCAACTGGTAAGCGGGTGAATGGTGGTGATACAGCGACTGCACCTTCCGTTGGTGGTGGTGCTGCAGACACTGCCCTTCCAAGTCTTCCAGGAGATTAATTCGGAATAAGTCTTTCAAAGCGGGATCTGTGATGCAGATCCCGCTTTTTTGTTTTTGTGAGCCGGGGCTGGCATCTTCTGAGATTCCAGGCGATTGTTTTCCTATGAAAGTGTTTGCTCTGACCGGTGGGATTGCGACTGGGAAGTCGACGGCAGGGAAGATGATAAGTCGTCTGATGCCGACTTCCGCTTTTTTTGATTGTGACGAGTTGGTGCAGTCTCTGTTGCAGGAACAAATGGTTTTAGAGGAGATTTCGGATGCCCTGGGGCAATTGGTAATCAAGGGAGATGGATCTCTGGATCGGGCAGCTCTGCGAAAACTTGTTTTCCAAAATGAGACTTCAAGGGGGAAGCTGGAAGCTATCCTGCATCCAAAAGTGCGAAAGGAATGTCTTGAGAAACGAGATTTTTATTCTAAAACAGCTTCAACGACGCTGTTTGTCGCAGATGTGCCGCTTCTTTTTGAAAGCGGATTTGATTTCGGTCAGGAGCTAAATCTGGTCGTAGCTACTTCTCAAGCTACGCAACGAACCCGCCTCAAGGCCCGGAATCACTTCGAAGACAGAATGATTTCATCGATCCTCAAAGCGCAGCTTCCTATTATGGAAAAGGTTGCCAGAGCGGATGTCGTTTTTTGGAATGAGGGAAGTCTAGCCACTTTGGAGAGCCAACTCGCACGATTCCTGAAATCCCTTTCTATTTCATGACTGACGAGCAAGAACCAATCGAGCCTAATAAAGAGGTGGCTGCAAAGCCTGTGGCTAAAAAAGCGGCTAAAAAGGCGGCTAAAAAGGCGGCGAAAAAAGCGGCGAAAAAGGCGGCGAAAAAAGTAGTTTCTAAAGTTGCTAAGGTCGAGGAGGCTCCAGAGTTGGAGCTCGAGGTTGAGGCTGTTTTAGATGAGAAGGAGGATGCGATGGCTGAGGCTGTCGCAGCCGAATTAGCTGCTGCAGAAGCAGCAGAAGCGGCAGTGAAGGCGGCTGAGGTTGCGAGGTTAGCGGCTGAGAAGGCGGCAAATGCGGCTCTTGAGGCAAAGAAAAAAGCAGCCTCCCAAAAGTTCGCCAAGAAGCAGGCTGAGGTGAAAGCTTCTCCGGTAACGGTAGAAGAAGATGCGGAGGCTGAGGCGCCGAAGAAAGATGAGATTTCGGTGGTTAAAGAGACCGAAGCTAAAGAAATTCCCAAAAAAGTGGAAACCCCTTCACCTCCTCCGCCGGAGGTGCCAGCGCAGATCGATTTAAGTAAATTCCGAAGAGAGTCGCTGAGTGATCTTTATGATGAAGTTGAGCGCTTGCCGGTTCGTATTCCCAACCGAGTAACCCGCGCCCAGTTGGTATTCACGATTCTCTCGTGTTACGCGACCCATGGAACTCGCATCGAAGGGGAGGGTGTTTTGGAATTCACAGGTGGAAATTATGCCATGATTCGAGATGAATCTCGCAGTTTTAGGGCTTCCCCGGATGATCTTTATGTGCCGGCTCAGATGCTGCAGGAATATAGCCTTCGTGAGGGCCAGCGGCTGAAAGTGTCAATCCGCGAACCTAAGCATCGAGACAAATTTCTTTCAGTTCTCGAGATTCTCGAGATTGATGGTGTGGCCTTAGCTGATTATGGGCAACCGACTCACTTCGATTCGCTTACATCACTTTTTCCGGAAGAGCGCTTTGTGCTTGAGGGGGCCGATGACGGCGCGGGTCTCGCAACGCGAGTGGTTGATTTGGTGGCGCCACTCGGAAAGGGACAGCGGGGCTTGATTGTAGCGCCTCCCCGCGGAGGAAAAACGATTTTACTCAAGCAAATTGCAAAATCGATCCAGTTGAACTCGCCTGAAACTGAGTTGGTCATCCTTCTTTTGGATGAACGGCCTGAAGAGGTGACCGATTTTGAAGAAATGGTGGGTCAAAATGTGTTTGCTTCGACTTTTGACGAGCCTTCCAAGAGGCACGCGGAAGTTGCCAATCTTGTTTTGGAAAGATCTCGTCGACTGGTTGAGCAGGGAAAAGATGTTGTGATTCTTTTGGATAGTTTAACCCGGTTAGCTCGGGGCTACAATAATGCGTCACGTGGTGGTCCGATCGGCTCAGGCGGAGTTAGTCCCAAGGCGATCACCGAAACCCGAAAGTTTTTTGGAGCGGCCCGGAATATCGAGGAAGGCGGCAGCCTGACAATTTTGGCAACTTGCCTGATTGAGACTGAAAATCGCATGGATGATGTGATTTTTGAGGAGTTGAAGGGAACAGGTAACATGGAGGTGCGTCTGGATCGCGAATTGGCCGAGCAGCGAATTTACCCCGCCATTCATATCCCCCAGAGTGGCACGAGAAATGACGATCGGCTTTATCATTCTGATGAATTGCCACGAGTGCAGGAAATCCGCCGCCATCTCGCCAGTTTGCCAATTGGGGAGGCCATCGAGACGCTTTTGCGCAATCTGGCGCGCACCAAAACGAACACCGAACTTTTGTTACAGGGAATGCGTTGAATAGAAGAGATTATTGAAAGGTTTTTGCTAGATTAAGGCCGACGGGAACTCGAAAATACGAGATTGTCCGCAAATCTCAGTGGGATGTAAAAAAGTGGTTTTTCTTCGAAGAAATCTTCAGTTCATGTTTCTAAGAAAATAGACGAGTGGCTTTTTAATTTTGCGCTTGTCGGCTTTCACGTCTGGCAGCTAACCTCCTCACAGGAAGAATTCTAGATTTGGGGTAATTCAATCGACCGAAATGTTAAACAAGAACAGTTTTTCGATTGATAGGATCCCCAAAGACATGTAAATGCATTGCAAACACCTTCGAAAATGAACATCGTAAAATCTACGGCCCTGCTTGCGGGTGCCTTTTCACTGACGGCCACGCTGGCTCAGGCACAGTTTCTTGAAACCCTTGATCTCACTTTCCGGGACACTAAAGTCTTCAAGATGATCGGACCAAAGGATTCCGAGTATCAGGGTGGCGAGCTATTCGTGCGTGTTTTCGATGGTAATGCCGCCATTCTTGGTTGTGCAGCTAACTTTGGCCCTTTTTACACAACCCCTAATATCCTTTGCCCAAGTGGAACGACAGGTCTCGTTACTCAGGGAGATTTGGATGGTGATGGCGTTCGTGACGTTGGTGTTTATGTTTCTGTGAGTCAGCCTGTTCCTGCACGAAGCATTCAGCCTTTTCTAACTGAAGCGGTTGAATTGTTCTCAGCACCTCCTTCAGAACTCCCGCGGCCGCTTGGAGGTTTTAATTGGACAGACAATAGCACTGTCATTTTCTACGACCTCATCAACGATCCTGTAAATGGGGTCGGGTATGAGTTGACCGATTTTGAGTCGACACGGACTTATCTCCCCAACGAACTTGAGCGTCACAGAAGAGAGATCGTTCCCGGGACCTATATTTTTAAATTTCCGGCACTTGGGTCGAGCGAAGAGAACCCGGCAAATTTTTTCATGAGTGCTTCTCACCGTGAAATGGTGGAGGCGGTTCCTGGACCTGGAGGTCGTAGTGTGGATAGTGGAGGAATTGATGTCGGAAATGATTTTCGCGTCACCAATGATGACCGTTGGAATGACGGGGTCATGGAGCTTGATCCGCGCATTGTTTTCAACTTCAAATGGGAAGGGTTTAATGCCTCAACTTTCTCGGGTAATGATCGACTCTTCTTTTCGGTCCGCGATCGCGAGACGAGAAAAATAGTTTTTCCGCCTATCCCTGTAGCAGACCCACCTAACCCTGAGCTTCCTCAGCTGATTGGTAGTAGCGATCTTGGGATTCCGACTGGCTATGATCTTGGTCCGGATTTCTTTGCTCCAAACCAACAATTTTCGGTGGAAGTTGAGTTCGTTCGCAACTCTGGAGTCGGTTCCGCGGTTGATCGATCTACTCGACTTTATCAATGGGATATTGATCTCATTGATACCTACCCTGGTTTCGTGACTGAAGGTTTCTCTCCTGGAACTCCTGATGAGTTGCTTGAACCCGATGCTGATTTTGATGGTGATGGATACACCAACTTGGAAGAGTTTGGGCTTCAAACCAGCCCAACGGATCCAGCCTCGATTCCTAACCCAACCCCGGTGCTTATCGGAAACGATCAGTGCTATTTGGAAGTGGCTAAACGCCCGGGCGTTGGGTCCCGCTTAGGCTATATTATGCAATATTCCTCAGATCAGGAAAACTGGACCACAATTGAGCAGGGTGATCCAAACTGGTTTGTTGTGTTCAATAATGACGAGCGAATCAGTGTGCTAAGTCGCGCGGCTTATAACGTAAACCCTTGCTTCCTTCGTGTTCAGTTCGAGCAGAACTAAATCCTAATTGCTCTAACCCATCACCTTAATTTCCCACCTCGATTTTCTATGAAAAAGTCATCAATGACCTTCCTCACACTCATCGCGCTGTCCGGCAGCGCGTTTGGTGATTCCGCGGCCTCTATCGTTAGCGGGCGAGCAGTTTCGTCTGGCAGCCACCAATTTTCACAAGGCGGATTGATTAACAATCTCACCCTTTGCACCTACGAGCTCTGCTACCTCGATGAGTCGGGACGACTTAAGATTTCTCCGGTTGCTGCTGGGTCAACCTCGGCCATCATATCTCAGGCCTCGGAGCCTGGGGGCGAAAAGTATTTGGTTTTTTATCCTAACGGGGAGCACCGTAATCCAAATGCGCGACGAATCCTTCGCAATCATTACGTCGTAAAGCTTGCAAACACCGCAAGCTTACAAGAAGTGCAGGAGCGTTGTGGCATCCACTCAATGGAGTTGGTTCGAGAAGGTTCTAATCTTGCGATTTGTGAAGAGGAGTCCGCGGGTAAAGTGCTTGCACAGCTTGCTCGGGTTGCTGCCGACCCAGAAGTGATCTCAGCAGAGCCTGTTTTCTCAAGGAAGAGGTTCAAGCGGGCGATCCCAAGTGATCCCTTTTACGACACTATCGATAATCCTCGTGAAGATGGGGCCTATCAGTGGAACCTTAACAATATTGGTGTTAATGGAGGAGTTGCTGGTGTTGATATTAAGTTGGAAGGCGCTTTAGACCGCGCGACAGGTCAAGGGGTCACAGTTGGAGTGGTCGATGATGGCTTGTCAATCGACCACGCTGATCTCGTGGCGAATGCAACTGGACCTCACCTTAACTTGCTGGAGGGTGATCCTTCCGACCCAACGACGTTTGACGCTGCTTTGACCCATGGAACGAGCGTGGGCTCTTTGATTGCCGCGGCTTTCAATAACAACGAGGGGATTTCTGGAGTTGCCCCCAATGCGACGCTCGCTGGAATCAGGCTTCTAGGACCGGATGGCTTAACGGACGACGTGACCGAAGCAGCTTCTCTCTCCTTCGAAAATGATACCATCGATGTCTACAATTCAAGTTGGGGACCTGACGATGCGACTCTAGATCTTGAACAACCGGGGCCCTTAACTCGGGCTGCGCTCGAAGACGGAATTTTGTTCGGACGCTCAAGGCCTTCGACTCCCGGGAATCCGAACCCTGTTGGGTTAGGAAACATTTTCGTGTGGGCCGCTGGTGATGGAGGAGAGATTGAAGATAACTCTAACTACGATGGCTACGCTAACTCGAAATATACGATCGCGGTAGGTTCGATCGATGATGCTGGGCAGCGTGCCCTATACTCGGAAAAGGGGGCTAACCTTGTGGTGGTTGCACCTTCCGACGGTGGGGCTCAAAGTTTGCTGGCGGCATCTTACGGTTTGGATGTTGACGAAGATGATAACCCAATCCGAACCACCGAATATATTGGTGATTTTGGAGGAACTTCTGCTTCTGCCGCTTTGGTTTCAGGAGTGGCGGCAATGATGCTCGAAGAGAATGACGATCTCACTTGGCGCGACGTTCAAGACATTCTAATTCGCACAGCTTTCAAGGTTGATGGTGAAAATGCGGAATGGGTGACAAATGCTGCTGGGATTGATTTCAATCACAGTTATGGAGCTGGACTAGTTGATGCTGCAGCTGCGGTTCAAGAGTCGTTCAGAGTCAATAGCGCCAACGATTTCCTTGGAGAAGCCGTTCAGCACTCTCGTTCGGCTTTCTTCTCAAGTGATTCTGAGGGAACTGCGGAAGAGCCAACTGGTGTGATCCCTGATAATACAGGTCAGTCCCTCCTTGCATCATTTGATATGACTCAAGGAAGTGATGGCACTCCGTTTGAAAACCTTCGGGTCGAGCACGTTGAGTTCAACGCAACGATCATTACTCCGAATCGGGCTGACCTCGAAGTTGTTTTGATTTCACCAAATGGCACACAGAGCATTTTGGCAGAGACGAATGCTGATCACGAAGAGGACAGTATCTTTTTCTGGAATTTCATGACGGTGCGTAACTGGGGTGAAGGTTCTGCGGGAACATGGCTTGTCCGTGTGACCGATCGCATCTCCGGTAACCAGGCTGTTCTCAACAATGCAACCTTAACGATTAACGGAAGTGCAGATCCTGACGCTCCTGTGAAACAAGTTCCTCTTTTGACAAGTGCACGTGTCATTGATGTCGATCAGGGAGGTGCCTTTGCTTATTCTCTTGAAACCTCAGGTGCGATAGCAATTCAGGTTGGGAATCTCCCTCCAGGCTTTGTTTATGATGCAAATGATCAGACAATCTCGGGAACTCCGACTGAGCCGGGTCTGTATACCATCAGTGTCGTTTTGACGGATGCAGAGGGCACTCAGGCTGAATTCCCCATCAACGTGGTGGTTCGGCCAACTTCTGTCGCTTTGGGTGATGCGATTGGCTTATCTGGGATCCCTGCTGTCTTTGAAGGTGACTTGCCCTGGGATTTCGAATTCACTGATACCAACGATGGCAATGTGCCTGAGCCACTCTCAGCACGAAGTGCGGTCGGCCTCGGTGATAATCAATCTTCAGCCTTTGGTTTTAACGGTTTAGCTCAAGGTGTTCTGCTCTTTGATTGGAAGACTTCTTCTGAAGAAGGTGCCGACCGACTCTGGGTCAATCTTGGGGGAGAAGTTCCTCAAGTTTGGGATGCCTTTATCAGTGGCGAGCGTGCATGGGGTCGTTCTGCGATCTTGCTTCCGGAAGAAAGAAACAACGTTCGTTGGATCTATACCAAGAATGGTGCTGAAACTGAGGGCGAAGATCGTGGTTTGGTTGATAATGTTGAGCTTTTAACCATGGAAAAATTCAAGGAAGAGCTCAAGAGTGCCGGAAACATTGAGGGGTTTGACTTCGAGTTAGATAGTCGAGCTCTGTTCTTGCCGACGAATCTAGACGGAATTAGTCCTCCACCAGAAGGTGGCGCTCCAAGTGCCCTCGTTACACCTTCAATTGGTAACGGTCAGACGGCTTCTATGTCAGGTTGGGTTACGGGGCCTGGAACCTTTGATTTCATCGCAGTCAATCTTGCAGAACCTGCTGATGTTCTGGAATTTCTGGTTGATGGAGTTGTGCTTGCCACTGGCCCAGGGGTTGGTTCTGGAGACGGCTTGGTCGACTTCTTCTCTCCGGGCGCAGCTGGTGTGATTCCTCCTGGACGTCACCGCATACAACTTCGGTTCCGTAAAGACTTCACAGGAGCTGATGCCGCAATTCGCTCGAGCACCGGCCTTCCTTTTGACGGGGCATTGATTGATGATATTAAGTTTACTCCGGACAGCAACTTCGCAGCATTTGTTTCCCAGTATGGCGCTGGATTCGATCCAAACCCAGAAGCTGATGCTGATGGTGATGGATATTCGAACCATCAGGAGTATGCCTTTGGTGGTGATGTCCTAGTTGCTGATATTCCTTCCTACCTCCCTCAATTGGTTGTGGATGGTGAACTCAGTTATATCGAATATGGCATCGACTTAAGTCGCCCAGATCTGAATTACACGGCTCAGCAGTCCACTGACCTGGAGAATTGGCAGCCTATAGAGCTTTCCAGCCTTCATAGACTTGAGGGTGACTACGAAGTCTACCGAGTTCCAGTGATTGCCGCTCAAGGACGTCGACACCTTTATTACCGTGTTTTAGCTAGCGCCAAGTGATTTTGGATATCTAAATTCGATCATTTGACTTCTTCTGGATTATTTCAATAATTTCAAAGGAACAGGGTTTTTCCCTGTTCCTTTTTTTCATGGCTGCAGATCATTACATAAGCGTTGAAGAGCTCATGGGGACTTTGCCTTCAGGTGATGGTCAGGTTGGCTTGGATTTGGAAGCCGACAGTCTCTATAGATATGCTGAGCGGATCTGTCTCGTTCAGGTTTGCTATGGGAAGGAGGTCAAGTTGATCGATCCCCTTTCGGAGGAGTCATTGGATCCCTTAGTTGATTGGTTGAAGTCTGCTCGGATCTGGATGCATGGAGCAGATTACGACATGACGCTGATGCTCGGAGAATGGAAGATGGTTCCGCCAATGCTTTATGATACCCAGATCGCCGCCCAACTTCTGGGACATCAGCGATTTGGTT
>JAKMGP010000184.1 GCA_022424905.1 Akkermansiaceae bacterium
TGTTTGATCGCTTTGAAGTCCCCAGTCCCCGGGGAAAGATGGCAGGAACAGCTGAAGAGGCGGAAGCCATCGCAAAAGAAATTGGTTCGGACCTTTTGGTGGTCAAGGCTCAGGTCCACGCAGGGGGGCGGGGAAAAGGCACCTTCAAAAATGGATTTGAAGGGGGAGTTCATCTCACCAAAGATCCCGTTGTGATCGGCGAAATTGCGGGCAAGATGATCGGTGAAACTCTCGTGACCAAGCAGACTGGCGACGAAGGGCGACTTGTCCGAAAGGTCATGGTTGCCGACGCGGTTGAGATTGAGCACGAATATTATCTTTCGCTCCTCATGGACCGCGACACGAGCCGTCCTGTAATTGTCGCCTCGACTGAGGGTGGGATGGATATCGAGGAGGTTGCTGAAAATCGGCCTGAAAAAATCATCAAGCAACTCGTTCACCCGCTCGCTGGCCTTCAGCCTTATGAAGTTCGTAAGCTCACAGCGGCCCTCGGGTTTAAGGGCGGAGCTGCCAAGGAATTCAGCAAACTTCTTAAAAATCTCTACAAGCTCTTTCTTAGCCTTGATTGCGACATGGTCGAAATCAACCCGCTTGTTGAAACTAAGGACGGACAGGTTCTCGCCCTCGATGCAAAGTTCGGTTTCGATGATAATGCGCTTTATCGTCACCCTGAGGTTCTCGCTTATCGCGATACCGAAGAAGAGGATCCTCGCGAAGTTGCTGCTTCGGAGTTTGACCTTAGCTACATCGGGCTTGATGGAAACATTGCCTGTCTCGTGAACGGGGCTGGTTTAGCGATGGCAACTATGGATGCTATTAAGTTTGCGGGTGGTGATCCTGCCAACTTTCTTGATGTCGGTGGTGGTGCTACAAAAGAGCAGGTCGTGGGTGCCTTCAATATCATCCAATCTGACGCCAAGGTCGAAGCGATTTTAATTAATATTTTCGGCGGGATCATGGACTGCAACGTCATTGCAGAGGGCGTGGTAGCGGCAGTTCAAGAGACAGGACTTAAGCTGCCTCTTATCGTTCGTCTTGAAGGAAATAACGTGACTGCTGGTCGCGAAACACTTTCCGCTTCCGGCCTCGCTATCACTGGCGCGGACGATCTCGCAGATGCTGCCAAAAAGGCTGTCGCTTCTGTCTAAATTCCAAACTGAATTATAAAAAGATGTCTATTCTCGTTAATGCAGACACCAAGGTTTTGGTGCAAGGAATCACTGGTGGGTTTGGCGGACGCCATGCCGGACTGAGTCTCGAATATGGGACCTCACTTGTTGCTGGAGTAACTCCGGGGAAAGGAGGGAAAACTTTCGATCATGGCGATCACAGTGTTCCCGTTTTTGATACCGTTGCTGATGCGGTGAAAGAAAGTGGAGCAACAACCTCGGCGATTTTCGTGCCGCCGCCATTTGCAGCTGATGCCATCCTTGAAGCGGTCGATGCTGGTGTTGACCTAATTGTTGCGATTACAGAAGGCATTCCCGTGATGGATATGATGAGGGTAAAGGAATATATGCGCGGATCTAGAACTCGCCTCATTGGACCCAACTGTCCTGGCGTCGTGACTCCTGGAGGTGGTCCTGACTCCACCGGAGGCTGCCGTATTGGAATAGCGCCAGGTTACATTCACAAGAAAGGAAACGTTGGTATTCTTTCTCGTTCTGGAACGCTCACCTACGAAGCTGTTTGGCAGGTGACGTCACTCGGCTATGGGCAAAGTACTTGCGTCGGAATTGGAGGGGACCCTATTAATGGGACTTCCCATCTCGATATCATAAAGCTTTTCAACGAAGACCCCGAGACTGAGGCGATTATCATGATCGGCGAAATTGGGGGTTCAGCCGAAGAAGAGGCGGCTGCTTGGATCAAAGAAAACTGCAAGAAACCTGTCGCTGGATTCATCGCTGGGGCAACTGCGCCGCCGGGACGCCGCATGGGTCACGCTGGAGCAATCGTTTCAGGTGGCCAGGGGACTGCTGAAGCAAAGAAGGCTGCTATGGCTGACGCTGGTATTGTCGTAGCTGAGACTCCTTCCGAGATGGGATCGGCTCTTCTCCAAGCATGGGGTAAGTAGGGTGATCTAATTTTTCAAAGGCGTGATTGGGCTGAGTCCTAATCGCGCTTTTTTACATTTCAGGCGAGCATCAGAAAATTGGTTTGTCTATGTGATTTCAACAAGAACCGCAAAAAACAAGAAGGTTTCTTTTGAGACGCTTTCGTGACTCCAGAGAGAATTCCCAAGGATAAAGATTTAACTTCAAACTCTTTTACCACAGGGGGATCTGCTTATCTTCCTCATTTTCTTTTCGAGCGGGGGCCGTAATGAGATCCAGATCAAGAATCAGATCAAGGGAAGCCCTTTCTTCTTCTTCGAGAATCTCGCGGAGGTGCACTCTCCACATCTTTGCATCCCCACCTTGCTTGCGAGATAATTGTTCGGCCCATTGGCTTAGCACTCCGCTGGCGTTTGCCCTCTTACGGATTTTTGCGAGCCAAGAATTGTAGGTTTTCATGAGGGAAGGGGCTAGAGAATGATCAAGGAGAGGCCAAATTGCCAAGTGGAATTGAATACGCTCGATCTGAAAGTGTTTCGCTCAATAAACATAGCTATATTTTCGGGCGGCGTTACTAAAGATAAGGAAATGAATCAGGTAAGTTGTAGTACACTCTTGCCAGATTGGTTTAAAACGAGTGCATTAATACATATGCGCTACGAAGCTATCGATCCTCAGTTTTTTGTCCGTAATCGTGAGCGATTGCTTCAGAATCTAAAGCCGAATAGTTTGGTTGTTATTCATGCCAATGATATTTTCCCAACCAATGCCGATGGGACGATGACTTTCCGTCAAAACAACGATTTGTTCTATTTGACCGGTGTTGATCAGGAAGAGACAGTTTTGATTTTAAGTCCGGATGCGGCGCTTGAGGAAGACCGGGCAATTCTATTTGTTAGAGAGACTTCCGAACAAATCGCGATCTGGGAAGGAGATAAACTAAGTAAGGAGCAGGCGACTGAGGCTTCCGGGATGAAAAATATCCAGTGGACTGATGCGTTTGAGCCGGCTTTTCGTCGCCTCGCGTTACAAGCCGAGAATATTTACCTACACACCAACGAATATGTAGCGGCCTCACAAATTGTAGAAACTCGTAATCGTCGCTTTATTAGCAGGTGTCAGGAGCTTTATCCATTGCACAATTATGAGCGGGTGGCGGTGCCTCTGCAGCAGCTTCGCATGGTCAAAGATCCAGAGGAGATCAAATTTCTTCAGAAGGCAATCGATATCACGGAGGCGGGATTCCGCCGGGTTCTTAAATTTCTTAAGCCCGGAGTTGGGGAGTGGGAACTGGAGGCCGAATATCTTCATGAATTTGTCCGAAGCAAGTCGCGGGGATTCTCCTATTCTCCGATCATCGGTTCCGGAAAAAATGCCTGTGCGCTCCATTATCTGGATAACGATGATATTTGTGAGGACGGTGAAATGGTTCTGATGGATGTGGGAGCTGAATATGGAAATTGGAACGCCGACATGACGCGGACGGTCCCCGTGAATGGAAAGTTTTCACCGCGACAAAAAGATGTTTATGAGGCCGTTCTTCGAGTGATGTGGGGTGCAAATGATATTCTTCGTCCTGGCCTTACTCCAAGTGAATATCAGAAACAGGTTCTTGAAATTATGGAAAAAGAGTTGATCGGCCTTGGGTTGATCGATGCTGAAGAGGCCAAGAAGCAAGATAAGTCCAAGAAATTGGTGAAAAAATATTTCATGCACGGGACTTCCCATCACCTGGGTTTGGATGTTCACGATGTATTCCCTGCGAATGCTCCGTACGCAGTCGGGCAGGTTCTTACGATCGAGCCCGGGATCTATATTCCTGAAGAGGATTTGGGTGTCCGAATCGAGAATGACGTCATGATTGGCGAAGCCGATAATGTTAATATGTTTGCCAATTTCCCAACGACGGTAGAGGAGATAGAAGCGGCGATGGCTGAGTAAGGATAGGAGCGGTTAATCCGATTCTTCAGATCCGCCTTTTTGACCCAGTGTTGCGTTTCTTTCTTATTCGGTTGAGCCTTAATCTAGGTCAGCAAGTTTTTGAGATCGTGCTCAAGTCGATCAATAGCATCTTGGTCAGTCAGTTTTTTCCCGTCTGGGGTACTGACATAGATCGAGTCGAGGGCGGCTCCTTTCTCGGTGCAGATGCGTGAGTGTACTGTAACGAGATTATGGTCGTTCACAGTTTTAAGAACATCGTGGAGGAGTGCGATACGATCGAGGGCTTGAAGTTCGATCACGGTATAGTGTGGATCGAGATTATTACTGGTCCAGGCCCGGACGGGGAACTCGAAGATCTGCTTTGTTTCGGGTTTAAGGAAATTTTCCTTCTTCTTGAGGTATTTGGCAGGCTCGTAATCTTCCTGATGGTTGATTTCGTAGAGGGTTGCGACAACGGACTTTTTAGTGTTGTTGTTGGTGATCGCCTTGAAATCGTCATTGCAGACGCGGAAGAGGTCTAGGACAATCCCGTCTGGACGTGTGTAGACATCTGCAGAGAGAATATTGAGCTGGTGGGTTGCGAGGGCGCAGCAGGTCTTTTCCAAGAGACGATGGGAATTTTGGCTGACAATGATGAGCTCACTATAACCAAATTTGGACCGCTCAATCCACTGGACCGCGCACTCGAAAGGGGTGTTAGGTCTTCGTTTTCGCCGATCGATATATTGCCAGAGTGCGACAATATGCTTGGAAATACTTTTCTTACTTCGATACCGGAAGTAACGCTTCGGCATGAGCTTGGAGTGCTCGTCGAAAATCGCGTGATATTTTTCTTTTAGCCCTGATTTAATTTCAGTGAGAGTCTCTTTAACCTCTTGATTAACTTCCTCTTTTTCCGCTGTCATTCCTTCAAGAATGAACTCGCGGGTATTGCGGTAGAGCTGTAGAATGAGGGTTTCCTTCCATGGTGACCAAGCTTCCTCATTAGTCCCGTTGGAATCCGCGTATGTGAAGAGAAGAAGAGCATCAAGACGGTGCCGATCTCTCATGATTTCGGCAAACTCCCGAATGACTTCAGGGTCATCGATATTTTTCTTCGTTGCGAACCTCCACAAGGTGAGGTGATGGTCGACAAGGAACATGATAAGTGCACGGCGTCCACCTGATATTTTAAGGCGCTTGCAAAGTCGGGCTGCTAGAATGGCAGAGCCGTCGATATGCTCGCGGACGTTTTCTGCCCTGCCGGTATCGTGTAAAATTAGGGCAACGAAAAGAGCGTATGGATCAGGGTGCTTTACGAAAAGATCGCGATAGATTTCGTGTTTCGGGTCCTCGTCGTCGACTAGATTATCCAGCTGATCAATGCAACGTAGGGTGTGTTCATCGGCGGTATATCTGTGGAAGAATTCGTGCTGGACGAGGCAATCAAGTGCCCCAAATTCGGGGATATATCTCCCCAGGACTCCGCAGCGGTGCATCAGTCGAAGAGTTCGGGCGACTTGGCCCTTTTTCTCAAGGATCTCCCGGAACGCATCACGATTTTCAACTCGCATGCGGAACGATTTATCAATGAAGATCCAACTGGCTTTGATGAGCTTCCGAAGAGAGGGGGAAGGGGTAAGGTCGTATTTTTGGCAGTAAGCGAAAAGTCTGATCAGGCGATTGGGGTTTTCCTCAAAGATTGTTTTGCGGCGAGGAAAAAGTCGCTTGTCCCGGATGGTGTAATCGTCAAGTGACCTAATTTTCTTTTTGATCAAGCCGAAGGTTAACTTAGAGCGAAGACCGTATTGTTGTCCCTCGTCATGTTGGAGTTCGAAAATCTCGAAGACTGATTTGGTGTGATTGTAGACGTTTCGAGCGTGGGTATAATAGTCCTTCATGAAACACTCAATGCGGCGAAGGATGGATTTTTGAGGGTAGCCAAATTCATTGGCGACTATGCCCTGAAAACGAAGGGTTAGGATGTCGTTACCTTTGTCATGGTAATGAAGCGCGTTTCTGACCCGATGGAGGAAGTTAAAAGCGTCCTTTAGTTCACGCCTTGCAAGGCGGCTGAGGATGCGCCTGGAAACAAGCTCAGTCATCGAACGGGTTCCGGCTTCGGCATCGATGATCCACTCTAAGTTGTGGTAGTCACGGAGAGTGCCGGGGCTATCTTTTATATTAGGTTCTTGAAGAAAAACTGTATGTGACCATTTAGCATGGCGTGATGTGATATCTGATCGCCGTTCGTCAAAAAAGGCCTCCTTATCTTTCTCAATGCAGACCTTCCGGAAACGATCCTGAAATTTCTGAAATAATTCCTGTGGTCCAATGATCAAGCGGGCATCGAAAAGGGCGGTCCGAGACTGTGGTTCGAGTCTTGCTTCGTTCAGACACTCTGTGATTGAACGAGTTGAAGGTAGAAATTTGAAGCCCAGATCCCATACTGTGTTTTGTAATTCACAAATGATTTCGGAGACTCGCTTTGAAACTTTGCTGGAAGGAACTGAAGTCAGAAAGAGGAGGTCGACATCCGACCCCGGATTCATGATGCCCCGACCGTATCCGCCACTGGCGACAAGAGCGAGGCTACTCAATTCTTCGTCCTCTTTTAGCAAAGAGAGTAAGAGAGTTCTCAAAAGATGATCGATGGCTTCTGAGTGAGCTTGGGCGTGCGTTAGGCCTGCTTCACCCGCAAGATGGCGGTTGTGAAGTCTTCCATTCCAGTCTTTTAGATTTGATTTTAGAAAAACGAGTCTCTCTTGGGGGGATAGCTCGCGTAGATGGTCCGCTTTGAGATCGTGGGGCACAGGAGAGTGTGGTGGATTACCAGCGGGTTGGGTTAATACGGCTCCAAATACTGTTACGGGTGTAATAGGTCCGGCCTGCAGGAGTGGTGCGAAGTGACCCGCGAATAATCTTCACCTCGGTTCCTTCGCTAACACGACGATAGAGATCAATGATGTCTTTGGATTTCATACGAATACAGCCATACGAAACGGGGCGACCAATCTCCTTCTCTACCGGGGTGCCGTGGATATAAATGAGGCGGCGGAAGGTATTAAGATTGTGACTTTCTTTGCCACTGAGCCAGAGGATACGGGTTACGATCGGATCTCGTCCTTTGGCATTTGGCTTCAAAATCACTCCGGTCTGACGGCGGCTCTTGAAGACGGCGCCTTCCGGTGCTCCTTTGCCAATTTTCATTGCAATGACATGGTTTCCAAGAGGAGTGCGATAGCTGCCGGATTGGCTGCCAAGGCCAAACTTAGAAGTTGAAACGGGGTAAGCCTTAATAGGTTCTCCGTTTTTTACTACGAGAATCTTTTGGTCGCGGACGCTAATAACCATCTTGTTTTTGAGGCCACGCGCCGGAGTGGAACTTACATCAACCGATGGAATAGAACTTACATCAATCGATGGACTACAACTTGAAAAGAGGAAGGAGAGAGTTGTCAGGAGGGCACAAGCAATCGATTTCATGAATCGCGTGATTTAATCGTGAGATTGATTTGTGCCTGATGGATTAGTTTTCTCTCGAGCTGGACGGAAGCAGTTGAGCGAAACTTGCCATTTGACCTAAAGAGTTTAGCGAGGTGTAAAAGAATCCTACAGGAAAAGGCAGCAATAGGATTGCGGAAGGCCAATTTCCTTGCAGCGCGGCATCAATGACCACAAAGAGGAAAAAGAAGCCAAAAAGAAGCTCCACGATTGGAGTGAGGCTCTTGAGGGCCTTGTAGCGACTTTTTTTGATTTCCATCTTCTTCTTTCCTTCGATGCCATACTTTGGAGTGCGGACAAATCCGGATTCGTGACCGATCATGGCCTCAATGACTGCCTTGGCATTGTTGACTGCCATCCCGATACCCAGGGCAAGAAGAAGCGGAAGATAGCAGATTTCACGTATCCAAGTCTTGGGGTTTACAGCGCGTTGGGCCACAGCATAGAAGATGACAATGGAGATAGATGAGAAAAAGAAAATGGGAACGTGAACGAGCAGATTTCCCCAAAAACCGAATTCAGGTCCCCATTCATTTTTTGGGAAGATGAGAAAACAAAGAGCAATGAGCGCAAGGTAGGCGTAGTTTGCAGTTAGGTGTGCGGTAGCCTCAAGTTTTACTGCGAGAGGAAATTTACTGCGCCAGATTGAAGGAAGACATTTTTTACAGCATTGAATAGAGCCTTTTGTCCACCGGTGCTGTTGGTTTTTAAATCCGGCCATATCAACTGGAAGCTCAGCGGGGGTTTCCACTTCTTTAAGAAAGATGAATTTCCACCCCTTGAGTTGGGCGCGGTAGCTAAGGTCCATGTCCTCTGTAAGGGTGTCGTGCTCCCATCCTCCGGCGTCAACAATCGCTTGCTTACGCCAAATTCCACCGGTGCCGTTGAAGGTGAAGAATCGACCGGAACGATTACGGGCGGTTTGCTCAAGCTCAAGGTGGCCGTCCAGAAAAAGGGCCTGAACGCGTGTTAGGGCGTTATAGTTACGATTGAGGTGTCCCCATCGAGTTTGGACGAGAGCGATCTTGTCGTTGGTGAAATGGTGGATCGTTTCCTGAAGAAGATCAGAATTCGGGACGAAGTCGGCGTCGAGAATGAGAATGTATTCACCTTTCGCTTGTTCCATCCCATTTTCGAGGGCGCCAGCTTTGAAGCCAGTTCGGTCGGTGCGGTGAATGCATTCGGCGTCAAAGCCCTTATCGCGCAGGCGCGCTGCTCCGGCGCGGGAAATTTCAACAGTCTCATCGGTCGAATCATCGAGGATCTGGATTTCCATCTTTTCCTGAGGATAGTCGAGAGCAGCAACGGAATCGAGGAGGCGGTCAACAACGTGCATTTCATTGAAAACAGGAAGCTGAATCGTGACGAGGGGCATGGTTTTGAACTCTCGAGCAGGCGTGGGGCGTTTACGGCCGTGCTTGAAGTAGAGATAGATAATCGTCAGGCGATGGCACCCGTAACCGGCAAGGGCAAGAAGAACTGCCGTGTAAAGACCGAACCAGATCCAGGAGGAAACATCGTTTGACATAAATTCTAGTGGTAAAATGTGTAAAGTGGGTAAACGGCAGTGGTTTGGATGGACCAAATTGTCGCCACGACGCTAAGTGGCGTTGCAAGAATCATTGCTCTTGTCAAGACATTGAACAGGACGATCGGCCAATGCCAACCCTTGGGAATCCTACATTTTTACAGTTTTACTTAGAAAACCTCGACAAATGAGTGTTCTAAAGTTTTTGTCTGGATTATGACAATCGACCCAGTTGGGGAATTTCGTTCAGTTTGGGGAGAGGGGCCAATTTGGTCCGATGATCGATTATTGTATGTCGATATCGAGTCACACAAAGTCGTTTCTTTTGAGCCAGAAAGCGGATTTGAGAAGATTTGGGATGTGGGGCAGCGGGTCGGAATGGTGGTTCCAAGAAAATCCGGAGGTTTGGTGATTGCCGGCGACGATGGTTTTGCTTTTGTTAATGAGGGAAATGGAGAGGTGACGGCGATTGCTGATCCCGAGCCGGAAAAAGAAAATAACCGTTTTAATGACGGGAAATGTGCGCCCGATGGGCATCTATTTGCTGGGACGATTAGTTTGGTCAAAAATGAAGGTGATGCCGACCTTTACCGGCTTTCCCCTGATTTGAAGGTGACTAAGGCTTATGGTCCCGTGACAAATTCAAATGGGATTGTTTGGTCTGCTGATGGTGCGACTTGTTACTACATCGATACTCCAACGAAGCAGGTGCTGGCTTTCGACTACTCAAATGGTCTTTTAAGTAATTCGCGTCGCGTTGTAGGACTCAACCACATTGATAGTTCACCCGATGGCATGGCTATCGATGAAAATGGCCACCTTTGGATCGCTTTTTGTCATGGCGCTTGCGTGACCAGCTTTGATCCCGTGAGTGGCTACGAAGTCCAGCGGGTGGACTTACCCTGCCTAGAAACGACGTCTTGTGCCTTTGGTGGTCCGGACTTGAGGGATCTTTACGTGACTACCGGAGTTCATAAAACCGAGAAGGAGGAGCACGCGGGGAGGCTTTTTGTGATCAAGGGTCTCGGCGTAAAGGGCCAGCCGGCTCATTCTTTTGGTGGATAAATTGCGCCGGTAATTGCGAACAGTCCCCATAAGCTGGATGGATCACCGCCTGTAAAACTAGAAATTTTGCTGTTGTGCGTTTCAGATCCGGTCTGAAGCGGGCGGGCTAATGGGAGCCCCTCCTCCACAATGCTTCGGAAGATATTGAGCATCAGGGGCGTTTTGGGGCGAATGACCAAGAAAAACCGTCTCTAGGAAAGATTGATCTTAACTTTTCCCAAGTTAGGGAAGATCGCTATTTAATTAGGGAAACCAAAATGCAGAACAATACAATATGTTGTGTTGAATATTTAAAAACATACAATATAGAGTTGTTTCGTTCGGGGTATCTTGCAGGCTTGATTTTGAAGACCTATCATCTCAGCTCGTCTAAAGACCAACTTTCGATTTCAATTTTCACTCACTGATTCATGTATCTCAAATCTCTCGATATCCACGGCTTTAAATCTTTTGCCGATAAGACCCGTTTTGAATTCGCCGAAGGTGTTACTGGAATCGTAGGTCCAAACGGTTGCGGAAAGTCCAATGTTGTTGATGCGATCCGTTGGGTGCTCGGGGAGACTTCGGCCAAGGCGCTGCGAGGTGGCGAAATGGCAGACGTTATCTTCAATGGCTCCGAAAAGCGAAAGAAGCTTGGTATGGCCGAGGTCACGTTAACGCTTGCTGATTGTGAAGAAGCGCTAAAAACCGATTATAACGAGGTTTCTATCACTCGTCGGGTCTATGCCGACGGGAAATCCGAGTTCCTCATTAACAACACCCGCTGCCGTCTCCGTGACATTGGCGATCTTTTCATGGATACGGGAATTGGGCGCTCGTCGTATTCTATTATGGAGCAGGGGAAGATCGACATGCTTTTGTCGGCTAAGCCAGAGGATCGGCGCCAAGTCTTTGAGGAGGCAGCAGGAATCACTAAGTCGAAAAAGGAGAAAAAAGACGCGCTCCGAAAGCTTGAATACACCGAAGGTAATCTGCTTCGTGTTTCGGATGTCCTTGCTGAGCAGGAGCGCCGGATGAATTCGCTTAAACGCCAAGTGTCGAAGGCTCGCCGTTACCAAGCTCTCGCGAAGGATGTTACAATTCTTGATACCCACCTGAGTCATCGCGTGTGGGAACGACTGACTGCCGAGAGAGCCGAACTCCTTACTTCCTTATCCTCTCTTTTTAAAGGACGCGATTCCATCGAGCAGGATCTTCCTAAGTTTGAATCAGCTGTCGTCGAAGCTCGTGACAAAGCTCAGGCCCTCGATTCCCAACTCTCTGGGCTTCGTCAGCGACTCTCGGACAAGAAGAATGCTATCTCAGCGGCCGAGAACCGGGTTGCTTTTAATAATGAGCGTAAAGGTGAGCTCGCCGAGCGCCTTGAGCAGAATGAGAAGGATATCGAAGCTACGCAATCAAACCTTGCTGAGCAGGAGCAAACCCTACAACAGAGTCAGGCTGACTTACAGGATCTTGAGAAGAGGATTCAAGACAAGGAAAGTCAGGCTCGTGAGCGTCAGGATTCTGCAAATGGTTTGGCGCAGGAGCGTTTAGAGATTGAAAATCAACTGCGTCGCGCGCGGGCGGAGGCTAACTCGACACAACAGATTATTGCTAGTTCACAAGCCAAGATCGAGAGTGCTCTTAGCCAGATGGAAGGTAATAAAGACCGCATGAAGCAGCTTGAGGAAGAGGCCGAGAGACTTCGTAACGAGCAAATTAAAGCGGTCGCTGAGCGTGACCAGTTCGAGAAACTTCTTGAAGAGCATCAGAAGACTCTGCCTGGACTCGAGGAAGCTAGAGAGAAAACTCAGCGTGAATTTGAAGAAGTACGGGGATCATTGGATCTTGCTAGGAAGGCGGCTGCCGAAGCTCACCGCACCTATTCTCAAAAAAGCTCGCGACTTGATGTGTTGAGGCAGCTGGTTGAAAGCGGCGAGGGCCTCGAAAAGGGAACGCAGGCTGTTCTTAAGGGACTCAATGACCCAGATCTTATCAAGCCTGGTCTGAGCGGCTTGTTAGGTGCTCAGCTTAAGGCTCCAGATGAGTATGCCGTCGCAATCGAATCGGCCTTATCTCAGTTTTTACAGGCTATCATCGTTCGTGATGCGGACTTGGCTGATTCGATTATCGATCGTCTTATCGATGGGAAGAAAGGCAGCGCCGCGATTCTTCCGGAGAGTTTTCTGCCTGTTGCCGAGGGTAGTCAAATCGAGGCCTTGCCTGAAGGTGCTGCGGCGTGGGCTTTGGATGTTGTCACGGTTGATTCAAAGTTTACGGGTCTTATGGAACGGCTCCTTTCCCGAGTGCTCATTGTGCCGGATCGAAACACTGCGCTAAAGCTCCGGAAGGACTATCCTGATCTTTCGTTCGTGACCCGGAATGGTGAAATACTTACGCCTGAAGGAGTGATCCGCGGCGGATCAAGTGGGGGGAAAGATAGTTCGCTTCTCAAGCGTCGGAACGAAATTGAAGCGCTTGTTATTGAAGTGGAGAAATTGGCTAACGAGGAAAAAGTGGCTGAACAAGAAATTCTTGATTGTGAGACACGGACAAAGGAACTGCGTGAAGAGTTGGAGCAGGCAAAGGATCGTTTGCAGCGTCATCGCGTTGAGGATTCTACCTTCCAGGGGCAATTGAAGCTCGCCAAGCGTGAGGCTGATACGATTGAGTCGAAAGTTGCTAATAACAAGTGGGAGCGGGAAGAATTAGGAAGTCGTGAAAAAACGGCGACCGACAGCCGGTCCGCACTGGAAAATGAATTAACCCGCGCTCGCGAGAGATTAACCGCACTGGAAGAAGATGCCCGTAAATTTTCCGTTCGGGTTGAGGAGGCAATCAAACGTGAAAATGAGGCCCGTGAACAATTAAGCGAGGCTCGGACGGCACTAGCAGTCGAAAAACAGGCTCGTGACTCTGCAGCTCGCGAGCAGGACCCAATGAGTCGAAGGATTCGTGAGCTGGCTGAGTTGAACGAGCGTCGTAAAAGTGAAATTTCTTCAGCCCGTGAAAGAATCACAAAGGGTGATGGCGAGAACGAAGCGCTGGACGTAGAGATGGAATCCTATCGTGGTGAAGTCACCAGCCTTAAGGACGAGCTCAGTCAGGCTGACGAGCAGAGAAAAGGGTTTGCGAGGGGTATCGAAGAGGCGGAGGCCGGGTTTTCCGAGGTTCGTAGCAAACAGAACAAGATCCTGAATCAGATCAGTAAAGAAGAAGTGGCTTGCACCAAGTTGGATCTGCGACTTGAAAATCTCGTCGAGTCTACGATGGAGCGCCACCAAGTTGATCTTGCTCATTTTCGACCCGATGCACACATTTTGATCACCTGTATAAATGATCGGAAGGAGGCCGAAAAGAAGGGAAGGTCCCATAAAATCTCCGAAGTTCAGTCACAGGTTAATGGAGAAGAAGTTGCTGATGAAGCAGCCGGACTCATTGCGAAGACTAATTCAGACGAGGAGGCCGATGAGGAGGCCGTCATCGAGATTCTTGAAGGTGAAGGGCCGGATTGGGTATTTGTCGAAGCAATTGTCGCTGACTTGAAACGTCGCCTTGATTCGATGGGGCCGGTCAATCTTGATGCTATCGAAGAATTCGATGAGCTTGAGGAACGCCATAACTTTACCCGGAACCAGCATGACGACTTGGTGAATTCGAAAGAGAAGCTGCTGGAAATTATCGAGCGGATTAATATCGAGTCTGAGCGCCTGTTTGCGGAGACCTTCCACGCGGTGAGTAAGAACTTTAAATCGATGTTTAAGCGTCTCTTTGGGGATAAGGCGACTGCTGATCTAATCCTTCAAGATGAGAGTGACCCGCTTGAGTGTGGTATCGAAGTGATTGCTAAACCCCCGGGTAAAAAATTACAGTCGATTTCGCTAATGTCAGGTGGAGAGCGCTCCATGACTGCAGTGGCGCTGCTCTTCTCTATTTACATGGTTAAGCCAAGTCCTTTCTGTGTTTTGGACGAGCTTGATGCGCCACTGGACGAGTCGAATATCGGACGATTCTTGAAAGTTCTCGATGCCTTCATTGATCAGAGTCAGTTCATTATTGTAACGCACTCGAAACGGACCATGGAGCGCGCCGATGTAATGTATGGTGTGACCATGGAGGAGTTTGGTGTTTCCAAGCCGGTGGGAATGCGTCTTACCAATGGAGTCGAAAAATCAGGTGAGGCTAAGTCTTCAGCACAAAAAGCAGCATTAAGATTGGACTCCTAGTGCAATGGTCCCGCTACCCCTACCGAAAAATCTCCGGGGCGCTGGTTAACTGATACTCATAGGTGTATTCGATTACGTTTACATGGAGTTCTATGTTGCTAGCTTGGCTCTTTTAGATCTGCGTTATTTGATCTTAACGTTGCTTTTTGATGTGGGTGGTGATCTTGTGAAAAGTGAGAGACCAATCGTTGGGTAAGCAGGACTGCTTTGGGTGCTCTCACTTTTTTGTTCGGAGGTCGTCAACCGGGTAATGAATCGCTACAGGCTAATTAGTCCCGCTGATCATACCAATATTCGTCTGCGATTTGTTGATCGGAACCATCGAAAACTCGCTTTAGAAAGTGACGGTCCCGAACTAAATGCCAGTCGCCATATTGATCGAATTTTCGGCAGGAGGTGACCAAAGGAGCACTCCAAACGGTTCCCCATTTTTTGCAAATGGTTTTACCATAATCTCGGAGTCGGACCGCAAAGTCCACGTCTTCGATAGTGACAAAATCCGGGTTGAAGCCGTCAATAGCTTCAAAGGCTTTTCTGGTTGTCCAGAAGGCGGCAAAGGAGAGGCGATATTTGGCAAGGTAAGGCATGGCCATCAAGGCACTACAAACGATGCCTATTGACCAGCGCTCGGGAAAAACGAAGGCTCCTCCTCCAATGAAATTCCTTTCCAATTTCTCGACGACAATCCGAAGAAAGTGTGGGTGTAATCGTGAATCAGCATCGACGGTCACAATAATATCGCCGCTAGACGCCTTGAAGCCGGTGTTGCGAATACGTGCTAAATTTTTAGCTTCTTCTCGAGCGATAATGGCCCCGGCTGCCCGGGCAATCTCTTCCGTGCGATCGTGACAGCGGTTAAGCACAACTATTACTTCAACTTCGCAGGGGCAAATCTCGGCAGATTTTGATACTGCGGCAAGCCCAACGGGGAGGTATTCCTCTTCATTATGGGCAGGTATGATGACGGAGATTTTCATTCGTGATTGAGCATCGCTTCAACTGAGGTTACCTCCGTCTCATGATTCGACAAATCGTAGTTCATCCGGGCGGAGCTCATAAAGATGATTTCTTAGCATGCGCACTTTTAATCGCAGAACATGAGGTTGCTATTTCTCGGCGTGAGCCAAGTGAGCAGGATCTTTCTGATGCTTCGATCGTGGTGGTAGATGTAGGTTTGGAGTGGGATGAGTCAAAAATGAACTTTGATCATCATCAATTTCCCCGTGATGCTGAGCCTCTTTGTGCATTGAGTTTGGTTTTGAAGCATTTGGGGATTTATGAGGAGACTCGGAAATTTTGTGATTGGTTGGAGGTGGCCGAATATATTGATACTCGTGGCCCCAACGACACCGCTGAGTGGCTCGGTGTGGAACGCGAGGCCATGTCAAAATTAAATTCGCCGCTCGACATCACTTTGCTTCGCCGCTTTGCAGCATCAAACGAGCATCAGCCTGGGCAGCCGATTTACGAGGTGATGAAAATGGTTGGCGAAGATTTGCTAAGCTTTGTTCGAGGAATGAAGGCTCGGCTCGAGTTCATCGCTAAACACAGCGAAATATGGGAAATGACGAGCGGTAAAAAGGCGCTCTTTTTACCCCGTACGAATCCGCTCCCTAATGAGACTTCGATGGGAATGGGTCGCTATGTCGAAGATATTGAAATGGAAGAGGAAGTCGTTGCTTTAGTGTATCCGGATCGTAGAGGGGAGGGTTATGGGCTTTCTCGATTTAATGACGACAAGCGTATGGAATTCACCAGAGTCGGCGATGAGGTAGATGTTCACTTTGCACACAACAAAGGCTTCATCGCTAAGACTTCAGCTGCTGATATTGATCGTTTAAAAGTTCTATTGAATCAGTCTTGGATAGGGGCTTAATTGCCTTGGCTAGCTACTATTAAGACTTCGCGAAAATTATAGCTTTAGGGTAGGTCATTTCCTTTAGCCTGATATTCGTCGTTGAATTGGGTTTCGCGTTGCTATGGGTGGATTTGCCCGCAAACTTAGGATGTGATTGAGAGCCTGCGCCTTCTGAATTTTCGATGCTTTGAGCAGGTGTCGCTTGACCTGTCGAGG
Source organism: Akkermansiaceae bacterium (assembly GCA_022424905.1). Classification (GTDB taxonomy): domain Bacteria; phylum Verrucomicrobiota; class Verrucomicrobiia; order Verrucomicrobiales; family Akkermansiaceae; genus SW10. Next base: position 16,357 of record JAKMGP010000184.1, read on the forward strand.
GCGGGGAAGATCTTTGTTGGGGAAAATGCCCAAGGAAAGACATCTCTATTGGAAGCCGTTTGCTTACTGCTTCGATTACAATCTCCGCGAGCTCGTCAAACCCGACAATTGATTCGTGAAGGAGCTGATGGGTTTGGGATCTCGGGTGATGCATGGGGGCGTAATTTGCAAGTGAGAGGAGATCGAAAAGGTCTTGGCCTGAGGATAGAAGGAGAAAAGGTCCTAGCTCGTCAGGATTATCTTTCTGAGAGTGGTTTGGTGGTTTGGATGGGAAACGAGGACCTTGATCTCGTGCGAGGAGGTGGGGAGAGTCGGCGGCGCTTTCTAGATTTTATTGCTACGCAGGTTGATCCGGATTACCGCCGTCATTGGAATCGTTATCGGAAAGCTCTTGCGGCTCGAAATAAGTATCTGAAGTCGTATTCGGCCCGCGAAGGAGTCGTTAAGGCATACACACAAGTGCTGATTGAACACGGATCAGAGATGATTCGTGCGAGGCAGGTGCTTTGTGAGAAATTGAGGCCTTATGCCGGTGAAAACCAAAGGGTGATTAGTGGTCGGAATGAGGAGCTTGGAATCACTTATAAGGATCGATCCAAGGGAGATCTTGAAGCGGCTTTTGAGGAGGTGCAAGATTCCGAAACACGGCGGGGGGTTACGCTTGCAGGTCCACACCGGGATGATGTGAAGCTTGAGATCGCTAATCGGAATGCGAAAGATTTTGGAAGTGAAGGCCAACAGCGGACGGTTGCCCTTGCTCTTAAATTAGCTCAGGGAGAGATCCTCCGAGAACTTGGAGGTCGCCCACCGATTTACTTGATCGATGATGTTTTTGGGGAGCTTGATCCTCGTCGTCGAAATTCCCTGATGAATCTTTTGCCGGCTGATACCCAAAAGCTTGTTACAACCACTAATCTAGATTGGTGGGATGAAGGGGGGCTGGAACTTGGGGTGACGACCGTTAAAGATGGTGCGCTTTCGGAAGAATGATTCGTGTCATTGTCTACTGGATTCAGAAGCTCAAACTTTCTTTAAGCGAGTTACGCGTCCGGTCGAAACCCATTCAGCGACAAAGATATTTCCGTCATTATCAAAGCAGGCGTCGTGCGGGTGAATGAATTTCCCATCTACCCATTTATTGGGCTGACTCCGGAGTTTGTTCCTATTCGCAGTCACTTGCTTGCGCCAGTTGTCATCGTTGGCGAGGTGGATGACTTTGTCACGTTTGTCGAGCAAGGTTAGCCGTGCCGAGAGGTCTGGAACCAACATGAGATCATTGTGAACATCGACGTTGGCAGGTAAAATGAATGGTTCTGCTAGGGTTTTAATATGTTCCCCATTGAGAGTGAACCATTGAAGCCGGCTGTTCGCGCGGTCAGCTACACACAGAGTCGGATTCGTGGGGTCGCGGCTGTCGATCCATAGCCCATGGGGGAGATTGAATTCTCCGTCATCTTTGCCAGGCTTGCCGATGGACGACAGATATTTACCGGTATCGTCATAACGATGTATGCAGTGGGCTCCATATCCGTCAGCGAGGTAAATGCTTCCATCGGTAGGGTGGAAAGCGGTGTTGGTTGGCATGAATTTATTGCGTCCCCAATCACGTTTGGTGGTGGTGTTTTCACCTTCGGCATAACGACCGGAACCCATGGGGGCACGCTGATACCAAACGATATCACCAGCCAAGGTTAGCTTTGCGAAAGATTTCACATTTTGATAAGCGGTAATGTAGAGGAATTGTTCTTTTCCTTCGGTTCTCACCTCTATTCCGTGGCCTCCTCCTTGAAACTGGCTGCCAAATGCACGGATGAATTTTCCTGCGGGATCGAAAACAAAAATACTAGGATGGTCTTTTTGGTTGGGTCGCCCTTCGTGCATCACGTAGAGGTTTTGTTCTGCGTCGATCGCCACATTGTGAGTGGTTTGCCAAGAAAATTTGTCGGGGAGCTTGGCGAAGTTATGGTCTACTTCATATTGATAATCTCCTTCTCCAATGATGATCGGACCTCCATTTTTCTTGCCAGTTGCAATGTTTGGGCAAGTGACGACTGCTCCAGCTAAGAGTGAATATTTTTCGAGAAAGTGGCGACGTGATGAATTGGGCATTCGTAGAGCATGAAATCTTTTAGGCCGATCTGTCGAGGTTTGATCTCCGAATGGACAGGGAAAGGGATTGCCAAAATGGGAGCACAGGGCTACTGCCCCAACCCCTGAGGGCTGATGGACAGCATTTTCAGCGTCTTAAAACTTCTTGGCTCTATGATTTTTGACCTAATTCGCAAGCGCAATGGCAATTGGAAAGATGATACCCTTTCGGGGCTGACAGTTGCTTTGGCACTTGTTCCGGAAGCGATTGCATTTTCGTTTATCGCTGGGGTTGGCCCACTTGTTGGGCTTTGGGCTGCCGTTTTTATGGGCTTAATCACTTCGGCTTTTGGTGGCCGGCCGGGAATGATTTCCGGATCCACGGGAGCTATTGCGATCGTTGTGGCGGTTGTAGTCCGTGTTGGCAATGAGCATGGAATGGCAATTGGTGTCCAAGATTTGGGAATCCAATACCTATTCGCCGTCATTATGATCGCAGGATTGATTCAAATCCTGTTTGGCGTTTTGAGGTTAGGCCGATTTATCCGATTGGTGCCTCACCCGGTAATGATGGGATTCGTCAACGGACTCGCAATCGTAATTTTAATCGGACAATTTGGGTTTTTCAAGGTGCCGTTAATGGAGGACGGGGTGGCTGTGATGGAAAATGGTCGGAAGGTAATGACTTGGATGGAGCAAGAAAAAGTTATGGTTATGGGGGCTTTAGCGCTTTTGACGATGGCAATCATCCATTTTTTGCCAAAATTGACCAATGCAGTGCCCTCAATTCTAATTGCAATTCTTGTCGTTGGAGGAATTAGCTACTCGGGAATGGTTGATACGAAAACGATTTCTGACGTTCTTTACGAGGGCTGGGACTCCCGGGAATTATCGGCTAGCTTGCCGGTGCTATCGCTACCTACTGATATCCCGTGGCAAAAAGAGGGAGTGTTATTTTTAATCATAGGAACTGCTTTTTCTGCAGCAATGGTAGGCATCATCGAATCGCTTATGACTTTGCAATTAATTGACGATATGACTGAGACTCGTGGCTCTGGAAACCGCGAATGCTTGGCTCAAGGAGGGGCCAATTTTTTGTCCGGGATTTTTGGTGGGATGGGTGGATGCGCCATGATCGGGCAATCTCTCATCAATATTAAGTCAGGGGGGCGTGGTCGTTGGTCGGGTGTCGTCGCAGCGTTGACTCTGGCACTCTTTATTCTGATCGGGGCTGATCTTATTGTAGAGATTCCCGTGGCAGCTTTGGTTGGAGTAATGTTTATGGTAGTGATTGGGACCTTTGAGTGGTCGACCCTGAAAACTTGGGGAAAAGTCCCTTTTCACGATATTTTCGTTATAGTCGCTGTTACTTTGATTACGGTGTTTCTTCATAATCTTGCCTTGGCTGTTTTGACAGGGGTCGTTCTTTCTGCGCTTGTATTTGCCTGGGAGAGTGCCAAGCACGTTCGTCTGCGGCGCGATGACAGCCAGAAAGGGGTTCGGATTTATAACCTACAGGGGGTCCTCTATTTTGGCTCGGTTCGAGAGTTTTCCGAGCGCTTGATACCATCCAATGATCCTGATGAGGTGATCATTGACTTTAAAGATGCTCGAGTGGCCGATTTCTCAAGTCTCGAAGCTCTGAACGGTCTTACTGAGCGCTATAAGACGGCGGGAAAAAGAATAAGACTCCGCCACCTTAGCCCATCATGCGCAAAGCTGATTGATAGTGCCAGTGCCCTTGTTTCGGTCGAAATGGCCGATGATGATCCACACTACGAGCCGGCGAATTTTTAGCCGGATTTAACCCCCGGTATTTAAATTCTCGGGAGTTGGTGTCGTCTCGTTGACAAATACTTTTATAAGTTCGAGCGACTCTGGGGCTTTTGTAGAATCGGGGATATGGTCTGCAAATTTCACCTGATCCGAAAGATGGGCAAAGGACTCAAGTTGTCCAAGATGCTGATTAGGAATTAGGGAGTGGTTTTTGAGAATTTGGAGGAATTCTGCAGAAGTCTTGGAGCGTCCCCTGAATGAAAAACGCTCGGAAGTATAATTTTTAAGGATGTCGGTGAGCTTCGAATAAAAAGCTACCGGAGAATCTTGGGGATCAAGTTTTGAGAGGTTGGTGAGTGCTTTTTCCCACGGTGGCGTCGTTTTGATAATACCAGTTCTCTTGAGTAAATAGATCACTAATGCAATTAGAGTGAATGTCCCGAGGATCCAGACCCAAAGGTTAACTTGCTTTTCGGGAGGATTTGATTTTTCTAATAGGTTTTTCTTTGGCTCCTGCTCGGTGAGGAATCCCTCGGGAATTCGCGGGTTATCGGGAATTTTTTCGGGAGTTATAACTTTCAGTGGAGGGAGGTTGAGGCTGATGGTAGACGGCGAAATCCGTTTTGTTTTTTTGAGGGGGAATGAAGCAGTCGCGCCTTTCAGATCGGTGGTGTTGGTTGCTACGAAAGGAATGCGGATGATCCAATTTTTTGTGCCAAGGGGGGTGAGGCTGCCCTCGATAAGCTCGGCTTGATCTAAAACTGGAATCAACGATTCGGGGTAAGATAGAGGAGAGGGTATTACTTTCCGGTGCCATGGCATTTCGATCTCTAGGGTAAGAGACGAAGCGTGGCCGAGGAGAATTTCGGTTTCCGTCCAAGAACTCGAAACGACTGTCGGTCGTTCATTTTTCTGCCATACCCGGAAGAAGAGGTATCCAAAGGTCACCCCCAGAAGAAAAATTACAAGAAGTGCTATTTTCAGGACGGCAAAGAAGGATTTCATCGGCGGGAAATACGCTTTTGGAAGAGCGCGATGATTGCAGGAAGATAGTCGGTGGCGGTATCGAGCGGCACGTAATCAATACCGGCTCGTCTGCAAGTTGACGCAGCATCTTCGGAAGCTGCGGCGGTTCGTTCTGCTAATTTTTGCGCGTCCTTTTTGGTTAGGCGTGTCACTTGGCCTGTCTCGAGATCACTGATTGATAGGGCTGGGATATCTGGCAGCGCGCGTTCAATGGGATCAGAAATATGAATTAGAATAACCTCGTGTTTGCGAGCAAGCGCGCGCAGAGGCTTGTCAAAGTTTGGAGTGATGAGATCACTGAGAATGAATACGATGGATTTTTTAAGGGTGGTTTTGAGAAGATGTTCAATCCCTCCTGCTAGGTCAGTGCGGGGTGATTCTGGCTCAAAGGCAAGGAGTTCACGAATCATGCGGAGGACATGACGGTGGCCGCGCCCAGGATCGAGTTGCAGTTCCTCCTGATCAGAATATAGGAGCAGGCCAACTTTGTCCTTATTGAGGGTTGCTGAGAAGGCTAGAACAGCGGCGACTTCGGCGGTATACTCTGCTTTGGTGGCCACACCTGACCCAAATTGCCCCGAGGCAGAGCGATCGACGAGGAAAAAGACATTTTGTTCGCGTTCTTCGGTAAAGAGCTTGATGAATGGTGAACCAAGACGGGCTGAGACGTTCCAGTCAATGGCGCGCATTTCATCACCTTCTTGATATTCGCGAATTTCTGCGAATTCGATACCTCGTCCTTTAAACGAAGCATGCCACGCACCTGCGGTCATATTCTTAACGATTCGGCGGCTCCGGATCTCAATCCGACGCACCTTTTCCATTAACTCTGAAGCTAGCATGGAATTTTAGGGGGTACGAAGGATATCCAAAAGTTGGTTAATGATGGTGTCGGCACTCATATCCTCAGCTTGGGCTTCATAACTCGGAATGATACGATGACGAAGAATGTCAGCAGTGATGGATTTAACATCCTCGGGCAGGACGTGGGCGCGGCCTTCTAAAAACGCTAAGCAACGGGCGCCGCGGACCAATTGAATGGTGGCGCGAGGCGATGCTCCGGCAGTAATGAGAGGGTCAAAGGATGAGAGGTCGAGGTCGGCTTGGCGCTCAGAAAGCTGGAGGCGGCCTTCGGCGCGGGTGGCGAAGACGATGTCTAAAATGTAGTCTTCGATCTTGGGATCGACATGAATTTCATTAATGAGCCGACGAGCTGAAGTGATCGAGTCGAGATTGGTAACGACCGAGGCGGTTGGAGCCGCCATGGTAGAGGACATGCGACGAAGAACCTCCCGTTCTTCGTCACGCTGGGGGTAACTGACAATGACTTTCATCATGAAGCGGTCCATTTGAGCCTCGGGTAAAGGATATGTTCCTTCTTGATCGAGAGGGTTTTGAGTTGCCATGACAAGGAAGGGGTTGGGGAGAACACGTGTTTTTCCGCCAAGCGTAACTTGTTTCTCTTGCATCGCTTCGAGAAGTGCAGACTGGACCTTAGCGGGGGCTCGATTTATTTCGTCAGCGAGGAGAAGGTTAGTGAAAACGGGCCCCTCTTTCGCTTTGAATTCCTGAGTGCCAGGGTTGTAAATGTGGGTTCCAATCACGTCGGCTGGAAGGAGGTCCGGTGTGAACTGAATCCGACCAAACTGAGCTTGAAGAGTTTGTGCCAGAGTATTCACTGCGAGGGTTTTGGCGAGCCCTGGCAATCCTTCCACAAGAAGGTGATTGCCGGTAAGAAGACATATAAGCATGCGGTCAACAAGATGATCCTGGCCAATTAGCACTCGGCCAATTTCTTGACGGAGAGGTGCTATAAAACTGGAATGCTCTTCAATGGCGGCTGAAAATTCTTCGGGAGTCATAAAGGAATCGTTTGAATCTATGGTTGTCTCAGGGAAGGGTAGCACTGTCTAAAGAAAGATCGACCTCACTTTTAATACATCCTTGGAAATTTAATGGGCAGGCGCAGGATTGTTAGGATGAAACGACATGGATAGAGGTTTCTTTTTAAAAAAGTCGGTTTTTTGGCTCTTCGAGGGATGCGGAACCATTCAGCAAGATTAAAAATCTGAGACCGATGATTTTAATCAGGGTCTTGGTTCTGGGTGTTACGGGGCTGCTCCTTCAGCCATAATAGAACGGTTAGCTGGGGCTCGGGCGGAACTGGAATGTAGGCGTTGGACAACTGCTAATGAGCTCTGCTGCGGATGGTAGGGATATTTTAAAATAGAGCCTCCGAGAAGGGCATGTTCGAAAGCTGATTTTTCAAAGGGAACTCTTTATTTAATCACAACTCTTGATGGGAAAGATTTGCTGTTTACCTACGATTTAACGGAAAAGGAAAGATGGCGTCAGACCTACGGTAATCAGACCCGGATGCGGTCGGGAGATAGGGAGCGATCCGAACTTGTCCCTTGTCACTGATGGTGGTTTTGTCCTCCGAGGTGAGAAGCATCTATGATGAGCTTCTATCTAAAGGTGATACCGTTCCTTGACTGAAAAACATCCTTTTTATTTTTTTTCGAGATGGGCTAAGATTTTCCCAATCGCAGCTTCTGATGTCATACCGTGTTTCTTACGAAGAATTTCGGGCTTGCCGTGCTCAATAAATTCGTCGGGCCAGCCAATTCGCTCTACCGGGGTGTCGACGAGCTTATCGTGGAGTAATTCAATAATTGAGAGACCAAAACCATTATAGAGTACGTGATCTTCAAAAGTGCAGACGACCTTTGAGTTCGCTGATAATTTTGTGATAGTTGACGCATCAAGAGGTTTGATCCAGCGGGGATTAATCAAGGTGACGCTGTATCCTTTGTCTTCTAGATGCTCTTTGGTTTCTAAAGCAACCTCCATCATCGTTCCTAGGGGGATGAGGCAGACATCTGTTCCTTCCTGAATGACCTCGGCTTCGCCGATAGTGAGAAGTTCTGGCTGATCTTTGATTGTTGCACCGGGTCCGTTGCCACGAGGATACCGGATGGCGATTGGGCCGTCCTCGTATTTTGACATGGTCCACAGCATATCAATGAATTCATCTTCATCTTTCGGTTGCATGTGGATTAAACCTGGGACGTGCCGGAGGTAACCAATATCGAAAAGACCATGATGGGTTGGCCCGTCATCCCCGGAAAGTCCACCGCGATCCATACACAAACGGACCGGAAGATTTTGAAGGGCCATATCATGAAGAATCATATCATATGCCCGCTGCATGAAGGTTGAGTATATGGCAAGGAAAGGCTTAAGGCCTTGGGTGGCGTGTCCGCAAGCGAAGAGAGCGGCATGTTCCTCGGCGATGCCGACGTCAAAATAGCGTTCGGGAATCTCAGCTTTAAAGGTCTCTAATTTTGTCCCGCCAGGCATGGCCGCAGTGATCGCGGTAATGGATTTGTCTTCTTTTGCAAAGTCAGTGACGGCGCGGCCAAAAAGTTCTGAGAAAGTGGGCGCGCCTGATGCGGTCGAACCGTCTTCGACATTATAAGGCCCAAGACCGTGAAATTTGCCAGGCATATCAAGAGCGGGCTGGTAGCCGCGGCCTTTTTCAGTGATGATGTGGAGGATGACAGGTTCATCTTGCTCCTTGAGGTATTCAAAACTTTTAATAAGAGAGGGAAGATCATGACCGTCAATCGGGCCATAGTAGCGCATGCCAAATTTCTCGAAGAGAACGTTAGGCAGAATCATGTTTTTGGCGTTTCGTTCTATCTTGTGAGCAAACTTACGAGCACCTGGACCAGCCACTTTTTCCACGAGCGAAGCAGCCTTAGCCCGGATATCATTGTAAGCTGGATGTGATTGAAGAGTGTTGAAATACTTTGCAAGGGCTCCGACATTTTTATCAATCGACCACTCGTTGTCGTTGAGAACCACGATGCAGCGGTCGGTTGCTTCGGCAATATTGTTGAGAGCTTCTAGGGTTGGTCCACAGGTGAAGGCTGCATCACCTGCGACAGCGACAACGTGATTATCGCCACCTTTTAGATCTCTGGCCGAAGCCATTCCTAGAGCGGCAGAAAGTGCGGTGCCAGCGTGGCCTGCGCCATAGCAGTCATGCTCTGATTCGGTGCGGAGCAGAAAGCCATTTAGTCCCTCATATTGTCTGATGCTGCCGATTTTATTGGCTCGTCCGGTGAGCATCTTGTGGACGTATCCTTGATGGGAGACATCAAAGAGAAACTTGTCCGTCGGGGTGTTAAAGACACGGTGCATTGCAATCGTTAATTCAACTACACCAAGGTTAGGTCCGAGGTGCCCTCCTGTATTAGAAAGAGAGGTAATGAGCTCGCCCCGAATCTCTTCGGCGAGTTCGGGAAGCTTTTCCGGTTCGATTTTTTTGAGATCGTCCGGTCCTTGGATTGTGTCGAGAAGGGTTTTTCTAGAAGAGTCTGACATCGTCATCGAGTGTGTCGGAAGATTGGTCAGAAGATTCATCCGAATCTTCATCCTTTTCTTCCGTCTGAAGTTTTGCCTCAATCATATTGAGCCGTTTTCTTGCGGATTTTAAGGTCTTTTGGCAATAGCTCAAGAGCGCTTGACCTCTTTCGAAGTCTTCGAGAAGTTTCCCAAGCGACGAGGGCTCGTCCTCGAGTCGTCTTGTGATCTCTTCAAGCTCGTCTGTCGCCTCCTCGAAGGAGCCGGACACACATTTAGCAGAGGTTTTTTTCTTAGCAGCCATTTAGAACGAGATGCTCGCGTCTAGGATTATCTGTTATAAAGGCGCTGTTTAGAATAAAAGTATATTCTATTACTGAAGAGGTCGGAAACCTCCGGATAGTTGTTCATTATCGGTCTTAAGTTTTGTGATTGCTTCGATAGGACTCCTGGGCTCACCATTCCACTCCGAATATTTGTTTTTGACCGGCTCAACGCTCCGCGGGCTGGTCCATCAAGCATAAGGGGGGCAAAGTCCTCGTTGTATCCGACAGGAATCGGACTAAAAAAGATATTCTCCTTGAATGACATCGGCGTTATGACAATTCCCGCAACCGATAGTTCATTACCCTCAGCCAGTTCTTCTAGTTCCGTAAATTCTGCAACCTTTCGAGGCAACCAAATCGAAGTTCTGTCGGCATACCATGCAACAGCCCAAGGCTGGTCCGAGAAAATGATAGCATTGTCATCGGTTGCGTCATGGAGAGTTTTGCTAAAGACTGATGGCCAGTAAGGAGGCCAAACAGTTTTGCTACTATCCTTCGTTGCGATTGCACTGATTGTTTCCCTTGGAATCGTCAAAATTAGAGGGCCAGCACTGACGAGAATGACGATAGCGAAGTGGCCATATCGCATGATTGCGCCTCCCGCAGGTAATTCGATTCTTGCCCACAAAATTGAGACGAAGGCCAATCCATAAGCCGTCATAATTGGCGAGAAAAGGATGTGGAGTTGATTCGGGTCGAGATTGCTATCGGAGAGTCCGAAAATAGCCATTCCGAGTGTGCCCATGATCCACATAAGGAGGACAATCCAGCGGAATTTGGCAATGGATTCGCGTTTGAAAGGGTGAAGAAGCGCAAAGAAGAAGAGTGGGGCAACGAGGATAGACCCGAGATTGTTGTAAAGCTCGTTTACTTGTCTCAGCATACTAGTCGCAGTATTAATGAGGAAAGAGTTGAGGTTATAGACGATCGTGTAGGTTTGTTCGGCGGGATCACTGGTCCGCATGATTACGGATTCCGATTGAGTTAACCCTCCGTAAAGGCTGAGAAATGCAGTTCCTCCAGGATTTCCTGTCCACTCCATATTCTTGACTAAAAAGTAGCCACTAAAAACAAGAAGGACCCCGAGGATCATAAATCCGGAGATTCCTTTGGGTCGGAAAAAGAAGGCGGCGTAGATGGCAAACCCCAAAATGATCCAGATTGTCAGCCAGTGGGAAAGAGCGAGCAGTGAAAGAAAAACTGCGGCAATTACAAGAGATCCAATATTAGCCCGGTTTTCAATTGAGGCTTCGAGGGTCCGGTAAATAAAGAAAAGCGCACAAGAAAACAGCAGAAGCATCAGCATCTGGGGAAGTCCCGTCTGGGTGAATTTCCACATGAGATCACTCAAAATCATAAGGATGGCGGTGGCTCCCGCTATTCTAACATCGAAAATCCGTGAGATGAGGAGGTAATTGATACCCACTGCAATGAGAAATAAGATGACTGCAACTGCTGAAATTACGCGATCAAGAGCGTAAACAGTTTTCTTATCCTCGTTCATTTGAAATTTATCGAAATCGTCGCCACCGACAGCCTTCAAAACGGCTGCGATAATGTAGGGGTGTAAGGGGGAGTGGTAGGTGTCGTGAAAGGCATTGAGATTAATATCCTTTTCTGCTGCTTTAGCCTGCCAAACCGCAGCGCCACGGATAACCTTGGTTGTCGCATTGTTGCCTCGTGCGATCTCCCGACCAATTTGAGCCTGCTCAATTCCCTTTTCAGAGGTGAGGCCCTTGAAGCTAAGTATCAAGTAAAAGCCTACCAATCCAAAAAGAACGAGGAAAAAGAGGAGGCGACTGATTAGAGTGGCGTTGTCGAAGCCGCCGACTTTAGTGGAACTAGTCATGATGAATGTGGATCAATAAGCGGAACGTCGCGAAGTTTTCGTTGAAGAGTACGTCTGCTGATCCCAAGTAGTTCTGCGGCTTTCGTCCGATTTCCGTCCGTAACCCGCAGTGCGCCTTGCACAGCTCGTTGCTCGAGGGCATGCAAGTTGAATTCCTCCTTGGGAGCAAGGGTGTTTTTCACCGAAGATGATTCAAAGTGGTGTCCTAGACCAGTGACGAAGTCTGGAAGGTGTTGAATATCTAGCTCAGATTGGTTTGACATCACTACGGCATGCTCGATGGCAGTTCGTAATTCTCGGACATTTCCGGGCCAGCCGTAACCAAGCAGAGAGCTCATGGCAGCCTCGGTGAGAGGTTTCTCTGGGCGGCCGTTTTCTCTGGCAAATTCCGATAGAAAGGAGTTCGCAAGTAATACAATGTCTTCTCTTCTCTCGCGGAGAGGTGGCATAATTACACCTAAGACATTGAGTCGGAAGTAAAGATCTTCACGAAATGTTCCCTCTTCGACCATCTTGGAAAGACTACGGTTGGTTGCGGCAATGATGCGAACATCGACGTGAATCGAGGTGTTTGAGCCAACGCGTTCAATCGTTCGTTCGGAAAGAGCTCGGAGCAGCTTTACCTGTGTTTGTGCATCAATCTCTCCAATTTCGTCGAGAAAAAGAGTTCCGCCGTGAGCTTGTTCAAATCTGCCTACCCGGCGCTGGGAGGCCCCAGTGAAGGCGCCTTTTTCATGGCCGAATAGTTCACTTTCTAAAAGTTGGGAAGACAGAGCGGCGCAATTTACACCTACAAATTTTTCCCCTGGACGCCCAGAAAGGTCGTGGAGGGCGTGAGCGACCACCTCTTTGCCGGTTCCCGATTCACCCTCAATGAGGACCGTCGCACGCGTCGGGGCGATTTGTTCGATCTTGGCAGCAACTTTGGCCATCAAAGTAGAACGTCCGATCAGGCGGTCAAGGCCATGGGATGCGCTGGCTTTGCTCTCTTTTAGAGTTTCATTCTCCGCGACAAGCTTAACGTTTTCCTTTTCCAGGGTTCGATTCCGGACGGCTCGTTTGAGAAGAAGCTCAACTTCATCGAGGTTCAGAGGCTTAGTGACAAAGTGCCAGGCTCCGCGACGCATTGCTTCGACTGCCGTGTCGACTGAGCCGTAAGCTGTCATCATAAGTGCAACCGGTGGGTGGGGAAGCGTGAGGGCTGCGTCGAGTACTTCCATCCCCGAGTCGGCTCCAAGCCGAAGATCTGTAAGAAGGAGGTCAACATCTTCGGAATTAAGGACCTGCTTGGCTTGTTTGAGATCTGCCGCCACGTAACAATCGAAGCTTTCCTCGAGAGCCATTCTCAGGCCGTCGCGGGTCGCTTTTTCATCATCAACAATTAAGAGGGTTTTCACAAATATTTCTACACTTCGATTGGGGCGCTGTCTTCGAGCAGACGCACTCGTTTATCGGTCCTCGGGAAGTAAAGGGTGACCTTGGTTCCAACCTCTTCCTCGCTTTCAACTTCTAATTCTCCGCCATGTTCGCGGAGGATACGGCGGACAATGAGCATCCCGAGCCCTGTTCCTTCGGCCTTGGTAGTCCGAAATGGTTCGAACATTGCTCCCATCGCTTCAGGCGAGATGCCGCTGCCATTGTCCGAAATCGCTAGGCTAACTTCATACTCAGTTACGCTGCTTTTAATCAGGATCTCACCTGAATTCTGTTCAACAGCCTGATAAGCATTTCGAATGACGTTATAAAGAGCCTGCTTGATTTGGGTTGGATCAAGGTGGAGGGAGGGTAGATCCCCGACTAGATCGAGCTTTACTGGAATTTTACGACTTTCAAGTTCTGGGCTGAGAGCGAGGAGGCTTTCTTCGAGTAACTGGTGGAGTTCCGTGGGTTCCCGTTCAGGTTTAGTGGGGCGCATTGCCTCGAGAAACTGTTTCAAGATAGTGTCAAGCCGCCCGATTTCAGTGCGGGCCGTGCCGAGATGTTTTTGGAGTGGTTTTTGGTCGCCTTCGGGAAGTTCGGAGATGCGGCGTTCAAGAAGTTGGAGGTGAAGTGAGAGCGAATTAAGTGGGTTACCGATCTCATGGGCTACCCCGGCAGCCAGCAGAGTGAGTGCGTTGAGTTTTTCGGATTCAATCTCTTTTTCGGCTTCTTCGCGAGAACGGGTGATATCCCGGACTAACATGACATGTCCAAGGTCAGCTTCGCCTTCTTCGGCGACCGGGGAGAGATAAAAATTCAGGTATCGGTTTTCGGGATAAAAAACCTCAAGATCTCGGCTCACTGTTCGACGATTAGAGTGCATCAGGTTCGTCCAATCGACGCCGCGGACTATCTCGTCCAAGGGTTTGCCTTGGGCTTCCTCGGGTGTGGTGCCAAAAAATCGACATCCGGCATGGTTGATAAAACTAATTCCTCCTGAGGTATCGAGGAGGAGAACGCCTTCTTGGAGTGCTTCGAAGACTTTTTGGAGGAAGCCTTTTTCACGAACTAGCCTAGAAAGAAGCGCCTGCACTTCTCCCGGCTCGATCTGGTCGAGCCGTGAAAGAATTTTGTCGAGGACCGCAGATTTCAAAGCTGCGACAGATTGGCACAATCAGAGGGTGGAGGCAATCCTCGGGCTTACACAATTGGTTCCCTGCTGATTTGGGTGGGCCCCCAGCGATTCATCTATCACTGAAATCTCCGAGGTTTTAAGTTACTCCAAAGGACTCTCGGTTCCAAAGATGGAGCGTTTGAAGGCGTAGCTAGCTGGAAAAGAATTACTCGGTTTCTTCGGACAGAGCTAGAACCTTGTCGTTACTTGCACCGGTTTTGATGATTTCACCATTTACCTTTAAGTGAACAACCAGACCAAGAAGCTTGTCACGATACTTGCTCTTAGCCCCTTTGACCATGATCGGGCGCTGATTGAATGTTCCCCACAGACCGTAGGGATCTTCGGTGAAACATCATCCACCTCCGCCGCCTGACGGCATAACCGGATTATCACTCCAAGATTCCAGATTGGCGCTCTTAGTAGTGATAGTTTCAGTCCCGTTTGAGAGGACGAGATCGATTGTGTCCGAGCCAGAGATCTTCTCAATCTTGTTTTGATACTGGCGGCGATTTCGCTCTACAAAAAAGACATATTCGACCGTCACATCTTTCAGCATCTCATCACGGTTATTTTCTACTGTGACGATGTAATTATGATCGTATTTTTCAAAGTGCCACTGCCCTTGCGCTGGCTTATTTTTTTCGGTCCTTTTGCTGTAATGCTTGGTGTCGATAGAAAGGGCTTTTCTAGCCTGAACAATCAGGCCTTGCTCTTTCACATATTTTTGGTCTTGCTCCGAAAGAATGTCGACGGAAAAGGTGAGGACTTTGCCACGCGCGATGCGCATCTTCGCTTTCTTTGTTGAGGACTCATACTCAATGAGCTCGCCACGGAAGGTTTTTTTGCCATCCTTGCTGACGTAGGTGCGCATCTCTCCAAACACCGCGGTGAGGGGAAAGCATATAATAAGAAGCAACTGTCTACCTTTCATGATGTTAACTTGTCCTCTTTCGTCTCATTCAACAAGCTGAAAATACGAGGGGGAGAACATCTGAATCCCTACTTCTGGAAAAGGGGATCGTTCTTGTTTCCTCCTGATAAGATGTAAGCGAGTAGGTCTAGAATGTCGTCATCTTCCAGTTGATTAAGAAGACCCGGAGGCATCATCGAGAACTTGGTAGGCTCCGAAGATTTAATATCGCTAGTTTTAATAATCGTCATAGCTCCGGGAGCCATGAGATCGGTGATGATTCTGTAAGTGTCTCCGCTGAGATTGGCGATACGGCCGATGATTTGTTTTCCATCTTTTAGGGTAAAGGTAATCGACCCATATTGGTCACTAATCTCCTTACTTGGGTCGATGATAGATTCGAGTAGGTCGTGGGGGCTGAATTTTCCACCCGCGCTGGTTAAGTCTGGGCCGATCCCTCCCCCTTCTTCATTGAAGCGGTGACACGCGTAGCAGGTTGCGGTCGCGAACATTTCGCGTCCGTTTTTGAAGTTGCGGTTGCTCTCGAGTCCAGAGCCAAGAAGGGGGGTGAGGTCCTTCATCTGCCAGTTCTTTATGAACTTAAGCTGGCGATTGCTGCTGAGCGGGTTTTTTGTCACGGGCTTAGCATCGATGATAGACGCGAGCGCCTTTTTACGCTTCGCAGAAAGACGGGCTAGGTGGTCTTTTTTGATTTCATTGACGAAGTTGTTGAAGCTTGCACCACCCTTGTAGCCGGCTGCGCGGCTGAACCAGATAAAAAGTTTTTTCTCGGAATCGTTCGTCCATCCTTGTTTCACAAAACGAATGTTTTTTGCGATCGCAATTTGCTCTTCCTGGGTTGGTGCGTTGGTAATCAAATCAACCGAGCGTGTGACCATGTCGGGAGTCTGAAGGTAGCCTAGAACATTTGAGAGCTCTATGTTTTCGAATGCCGAATCGCTAGGGTAGTGGGAATCGAGTTGTGCAATTACGGCTGCTTTATGTTTGGCGTCTGGTGCTCCGAGACGAAGAAAAGCAAGCCCATATGCGCGGAGCAAATCGTAGCGTTCCTGCGGTTTGAGTTTGGCATAATCCAAAGCGAGAAGAGCTTTGATGACAGGAGCCTGGTGCTCTTTTCCTCCAAGACGGGCGAGGGAAATAAGTCCTCCAAGTTGAGCGAAAGTGTTCTTTTCCCTAAGAACCTTTCCTGCCCAGTTTTCAACAGGAACTTTTTCGATGGCAGTACGAGCGGTGAAGCGAAGGGCGCGGTCGGCGCTGCCAAGGTGATTCCAAAATTTACCAATAACGGAGGCGTCACTCTTAAGGTGGTATTTTGCAATGGCGTTACGCTCAGCGCGCTCCTTGGCTCCTTCGATGCGTGGTTTCGCGGGAGCGGTGCTTTCGCTGCCTGTGTAGGTAACACGGTAAATTCCGGATTGAACCCTGCGGCCTCCAACGGCGATGTACATTGCACCATCTTTTTGACTGATACAAAGATCGGTGAGGGGGAAGGGTTGACCGGCGATGAATTCTTCAACCTCCCCAGTGTAGCTGGAGCCGTTTGGTTCGAGGTGAACTGCGTAGAGTTTTCCATAAGACCAGTCGCAGGCGAAGAAAGCCTTCTGATATTTGGCTGGGAATTTTGCTCCGGTCCCAAAGGTTACCCCAGTGGGTGATCCGGGGCCAACGTTCACAACGGCACCAAAGCTATCGCTGTAATATTCGGGCCACTTTGCCGAACCATTTCGCCAGCCGAATTCGGCCCCGCTAATGACGTGGTTGATGCGTGTAGGGCGATACCAAGGCGTGTTGATATCCCACTCCATATCCGCATCGTAGGTAAACATCTCTCCTTCGAGGTTGAAGTCGATATCGTATTGGTTTCGAAACCCAGTCGCGACAACTTCCCAATTTTTGCCTTCAGGATCCGTCTTGCAAATCCATCCACGGGGAGCTTCAACTCCTTTCATAAACCCGCGACCGTAGACCCGCGGCTGGAGTGTGTCTTCGCTCCAGCATTCAGTGACGCGGGAGCTTTGATAATCGGGAAGAGCGGTTTGGTTTCCACAGGCCACGTAAAGCGATTTGCCGTCTGGCGAGAGAACCACGGCATGAGGGCCGTGTTCGCCTCCGACCTCCTGGAATTTTTTTAGTAAAGTGACTTTATTAAACTTATCGTCGCCATTTGTGTCCTGGATCCTGTAAAGTCCCCGGCCCTTGTGCTTCTTTTCGTTCACCACGACATAAAGCGAGTCGAAGGCGTACAAGAGCCCCCAAGCATGACCGATATCGAGATCAATTTTTTCGAGGTCCCTGTCGTCGAGAGTTTCTCCTGAGGCAGGGCGGTTAAAGCGGTAAAGCGAGCCGTATTGATCACCTGCGATAAGCCGCCCTTTGTCGTCTTCACAAAGGACGACCCAAGAACCGAAATCCTTTTTGGGAACTGAGTAGAGCCGCTCAATTTTGAATCCTTCTTTAACGACTAGGCGTTGTGGGGAAGTGGCTTGGGAGACGAAATCTTCGGCAAGAGTAACTTGAGCCATGAGAGTGGCTCCTACGATAACGGCAGATTTAAAAATTTTATTCACAGAGGACGAAACCCTACGCAAGCAATATTCACAACGCTATTTTAAAAACCAGATCTTGAAGGAGTGTTTCTTGTTTTGAAGTAATCAAAATGGAGGAATGGCTCCTTCGTCTCGTATTTTATTTATGTCCCTCATCCGTTTTGTCCTTTTTGCAGGAAACGAGGAAAGCCACAAGGTCGCGAGCTTCTTGTTTGCTCAGCAGGGCGGTCATTGGGGGCATTGCCGAGACTGGTTTGCTCTTCTTGGCAATATCTGATTTTTTGATGATCTTCGTTGTTTCGGCAAATTTGATAATGGCATTACCGTCTTTGTCATCGGGCATGAAGTTACCGCTGATCTCTGTGCCGTCTTTCAGGGTAATAGTGCCAAGGCCATATCCGTCAGCAACTTCGGCGCCAGGATTGACAAGCGAACGCAGTAGGTAGGCAGAATCATGTTTTTTACCGATGGCTCCGAGCTCGGGGCCAACATCCCCACCAACTCCGTGCATGGTATGGCAGCGTTGACATTGAGCCGCTCCGTGTTCGTAGAAGATTTTTTTGCCCAATTTGACGTCTCCGCCATCGCGACAGAGGAGATTCCACTCGGCGTTTGGGTCGTCCTTGGCGAGGGACGCATGAAATTCGTCGAGAGAGAGAGCTACTGTTTCGGCAGCGGTGACGATGTCTAGAGCAAGTCCTGATTCGGCTTTGCCAGTAATCAGTTGGTCGAGAGCAACCTTGATCATCTCTCTAGCTTTGGGTGTTTTGAGTTTGGTTAGAGTTTGCAAAGTGAGTTGCTTTTCTTTCAAGGTGGCCTTTTTACTCGTGAGAAGATCTCCAAGCTGAGCGGTAGCGCGATCGGGATCATTCTTGAAGAGAAGTTCTCTCGCCATGCTTCGGACTTTGTCGCTTTTGTCGGCGAAAAGTTCCTGAAGCGTGAACGGCCAAACGGAACTCGATTCTTTGAGCGGCGAGAGAAGCTTCATCGATTTAACGCGGGCCTCCTCGGGGTATTTTTCATTCTTTAGGTATCGAGTGAGACGAAGTTCACCGAGAGGGATCTTGTCCTGTTCGGAGAGAGTGAGGGCGCGGGAAATGAGGTCGATCGAGCTTTTGTCAATGCCATCAAGGAGACCCTCAAGGTCTTTGATGATGCTGGAATCTAGTTTGATCCGATTCTCAGGAAGGGTCCGGGCAAACCCAGTGACAGGATCTGGGACGGGTGGGTTGTTCCACTCGAGGAGAGCGATTAGCGCGTCCTTACGAGTCCGGAAATCAACTTTTGGGTCGGCGGCAATTTTTGCGATTACTTCGGCGTCCTTTTCTTGGCCTAAAACCCAAGCTGCAAAAATTGCTCTTCGAGCGGTCAAAGGGTGCCATTTTATTTCAGGAGAGACTCTTAGTGCGATGTTGTGTGCTTGGTTTGAGAGTGCTCGATAGGTTTTACGAACATCCATTTCATAAGCAGCGCGAATCGCTTCCTGGCGGACTGATTGATCGCGGTCGCCAAAATAGGTTTCGAGAAGATGAGATTTATGGCGACGAAGGGCAATGACGATAGCGCGGCGGACTGCTGTCGAACGGTGGTCAAAGTATCTCCAATCGGGCGCAAAATTGGCACATTTTGTAAGGACCATGATTCCAGCGTGGCGGAGAACAACATCCTTATCGTCGTTTTTCTCCAACATCTTAATCGCCGGTTCGACTGCATCTTCATGACCATGATTGGAGAGGGCAATGGCCGCGAGTGATGCGACACGTGGTGATGAATCGTCGAGCATTGCGATCAGAGCCTTACGGAATGGGGCGAGGTGCTTGCCGTGGTTGCCAAGAGTTCGTGCAAGGTTGGCCCTAATTTCCATTTCTTCGTCCCCGATTAGACTGGTTAGGGAGTTAAGTGCGGAAGGGTTTTTCTGGCCAAGCTGACCAATTCCCCAAAGGCCGTGGATTCTGCGCATGAGTGGTTGGCTTGGCTTGATTGCCTTTTCAAACAGATGAAGGGAAGCGAGGTCTTGATCAGCGAGAGCGAATTGAGCGCGCTGGCGCACCCGCTGGTCAGGGTGGGCCAGAAGCTCGAAGAGTCTGCCTGGCTTAAGGGAGGGGATGCCGTTTGCGAAAAGATTTTTGATTTCTGTAATCTTTTTTGACTTGAGTTTCGAGTCGTCGGCGAGGGTGTAGACGTTACCTTTTCCAGACTTGGTCCAGCCACCACCGTAGTCTGCAATATAGAGCTTACCGTCATATCCCCAATCGAGGTCGGTAAGGGCGATTCCCTTCAGGAAGTTTGTCTGCTCGCCGAGTTTAAAATTGGCTCCGTCGGGATTCAGGGTGAAGCGTTCGATGAGGCAGCGACCGGGTCCGGCGACGTAGCTTGCAACGAAAAAGTTGCGATCGAATTTTTCGGGTAGTCCGACGATGCCGGGATTGTAGGCCAAGCCGCAGGGGCCATTCGAGCTGTAAGCAATCGGAGGATTGATGTAGGCAGGTTGGCGGTCGTGGCGGGTATTCCAAAGCCCTTCGTTCATCCAAGCATCGATTTGATCCTCTTTGCGTGGAGGCTTCCCGCCAATGTGATTGTAGACTGAGCCACCGAAGGAGACCATAGTTTGGTGGCCCATTTTCCAGCCGGAGTCACCATGTTCGACGAGATAGACAATTCGCTCGCGATCTCCTTGGTCGTAATCGTTATCGACGGTGAATAGATTGCCAAATTCATCAAAGACAATCTCTTTTGGATTACGAAGATTGATGTAGAACTCCTCAAATTCAGAGCCGTCAGGGTTAGCTCTGAAGACGCCGCCAGAGTCTGGACGCGCAAAGGTCTTGCCATCCTGTTCAACATGATAACCACGGTCGCCAATCGACCAATAGAGTTTGCCGTCAGGGCCCCAAGCGAAACCGTTAAGATCATGACCGGAAAAGCTAACACGAACTCCAAAACCATTGACGAGCGTTTTGACCTCCTCTGCTTTTCCATCGTTGTTGGTATCTTTGAGGCTGTAAACGCCAGGAATCATTGCGAAGTAGACAGTGCCGTCTTTTTCAATGAGTCCGCCGGAGGGGCCGGCGAGGGGGGCGTTAAAATCACCACGATAAATGGTTGTTTTATCCGAGACGCCATCGCCATCGGTGTCTTCAAGTAGTTTTATGACTTCTGAATCTTTCGTGAATTCTTCCCACTTGAGGAAGTCGTCTTGCTTCCCAGACCACTTTTTGTGAAAAGCGGTGCGGTCATCAAGGGTCATATTGGAGATGTCTCCGTTCACACGGTCGCGCAGGAATCTGCCACCGTGACGGATATCTTGCACTTGCACACGCCAACGATTTGTTTCGGCTATGTAGACGCGGTTTTGAGCATCGATGCAGATTGCCGTGGCGTTTTGGACCTGATTTTGATCGGCGAAGCGATTGAGCGTAAGGCCTTCGGGAATCGTGATTCTTTTATCGAGATTGGAAGGAACGAGTTGAGCGCTGATCGGCAGAAGGGCGAGGAGAGAGAGAAGAAGTAGGCGTAGCATATTTTTTTCGGCGAGTAGTCTACGCAAGATCAATCTGGGAAATTTCACGAGGATCTTGGGAAGATTGCGGAGCGGAGCTGTGACGAGATAATCCCTTGTTGCTAGAATCTTGAAACAAGATTGGTGGTTTTTTGAGGAGGAGAGGTGAACGGCGAAGCTTGGCGTTATTTCGTTTAATTTCATCACTTGCAGAGGCGGAGTCAGGAAAACTTCTTTTCATTAGAATTTTCAGGGGCTGCCAGAATGGATGAAGGATTCGGGGGATGATCGCGTTTCCTATTTGGCGGCGATTCACAAAGAAAGATCTGAAAGCCACAAGGTAGGGGGAGGTTTTGAAGAGAATGGACTTATCGGGCGGTCGTTGAATGGTCTTGTGGCTTGTAAGGTTGACGCATTCGATCAAGACGATAGGAAAGTGAAATTCAGGGGTGTGTGAATTGAAACCGCCCAAAATTTCGGGATTGCCCGAAAGATCGAGCGATTTTCAACCGAAAGTAAGGAATGAAGACGGCAGTTTTTATTTTAGCGGGGATGTTTTTTGTAGGCTGTCGTGACCACCATGAATCTAGTTCCGTTGAGGAAGCAGGGCAGTCTCTATGGATCGAGACAAGAGAGGTCGATTGGAACGAAATTCAATTTGGTGGAGAGGGATCGGCACAATGGTCTGATGGGGTGCTTCATCTTGAGGCTGGAGTTGAGCTGACCGGCACACAATTTAGCGGAGAACTTCCCGAGATGCCCTATGAGCTCGAGCTGGAAGCCTGCAGAGAGGCAGGATCAGACTTTTTTTGCGGACTAACTTTCCCGGTCTCGTCAAAGGAGGAATGCCTTACCTTTATCGTCGGCGGCTGGGGCGGGGGAACAGTGGGGGTTTCTTCGATTGATGGGATGGATGCCTCTGAGAACGAAACAACGACTTATGGCAATTTTAAGGAAGGTCAGTGGTATGCGATCCGGCTGGTTGTGGAAAAGGGGAAACTCTCAGCTTTTATTGATGGTGAGCAGGTGGTGGATGTCACGACCGAAGGCCGTAAACTAGGACTCCGACCAGGGGTCATCGAATATTGCGCTCCGATGGGCATAGCGGCATGGCAAACCGAGGCCAAAGTGAGGAACATTCGATGGCGTTCTCTTGCTGATTAGGGCTTGTTTTTTTTAGCGGGGCACGTTAGGGATCCTCACAACAACTTCTGACGATCGTTTGGAGTGGGTTTTCAAACCCGCTCTTTTTGGTCTCAGGGAACCACGAATCTGGAAATGACCACCGACATTGTTGCCCTCATCGAGTTTTATGAAAAAGAAAAGGCCATCGAACGCGAACGCGTCGTCGAGGCCCTCGAGTATGCTTTTTGCTCCGCCTATCGAAAAATGGTTCCTGGCGCTGACGCTATTGAGTCTCTTCGTGCCGAAATCAATGAGAAGAAAGGAGATACTCGTATCTTTGCCAGCCTAGAGGTCGTCGCAGATGATGACTACATTGATAAGTTTAACGAAGTGCCGGTTGGTATTGCCAAAAAGAAAGAGGATTCCTCAGAGATTGGCTCGCGTCTTGATTTCGACGTCACTCCCAAAAACTTCGGGAGGATCGCGGTGCAGACTGCTAAGCAGACTATGATGCAGCGTCTGCGTCAGGCTGAGAAGGAGAAGATTTATGACGAATTTAAGGACCGGGCTGGCGATATCGTGAGTGGCTCTGTTCGCCGTTTTGAAAAGAGTGATGTCATGGTTGATCTCGGAAAGTTTGAGGCTCGGATGCCCTCGAAGGAGCGGGTTGGCACGGAGGATTACTCGGTTGGAGATCGGATTCGCTGCTATGTTGTTTCTGTCGATAATGAAGGACGCGGGCCGGAAATTATTCTTTCCCGTAGTCACCCCAACTTTGTCCGCCGGCTCTTTGAATCAGAAGTCGCAGAAATTTCTGACCGTACGGTTGAGCTTCGAGCTGTTGCTAGGGAAGCCGGATATCGCACTAAGGTTGCGGTTTATACCCACGATGACAAAGTCGATCCGGTTGGTGCTTGCGTTGGTCTTCGTGGAGCGCGCGTCAAAAACATCGTACGCGAGCTAAACAACGAGCGCGTCGATATTATTCGCTGGAACGAGGATGTCACCGAATTTGTCACTGAAGCACTCAAGCCGGCCATTGTTCGCAGTCTCAGCCTCGATAATGAAAACCGTGTTGTGAATGTCACGGTTGACGAAGAAGACCTTTCCAAGGCAATCGGTCGCCGCGGTCAAAACGCTCGCTTGACCTCTAAGCTTACTGGCTGGGATGTCCAAGTTCGAAAGGACGAGAGCCAGCACGAACAGTTTGAAGCTCGTGTCGATGATGCTGCGACCCACCTTGCTGAAGATCTTAAAATCGATGATGCGACTGCGGGAAGGCTCTTCCGGGCTGGTGGTGTTACGGTTGATATGGTGGCCCAAATGCCTGCTTCATATATTGCGAGCGCAATCGAGGTAGATCTAGAAGAGGCGACGAGAATTTTAAACGCGGCCAGAGGAGAAGAGGTCGGACCAGATGCCTCCGAGGTGTCTGAAGCCCCCGTTGAGAAAACGGTAGAGGCCGAAGTTCCTGCCGAAGAAGCCCCTGGAGAGTAAAGAAGGAAGATATTCCACGTCTGATAAATCATCATACCCGACCCACCGAAAGACCCGCATTAGAATGGCCGACGACAAAGAAAAAAAAGAGGAGGTTCTCGACCTCTTGAGCGAAAAGCCCAAGCCATCGCGTCGCGAACGGCAGCGTCAGGAGGCCGCGAAAGTGCAGACCGTGGACGATAAGAAAAAGGCTGCCCTCGATCTAGGGATTGAGGAAGATCAGCCCAAGAAAAGTAGCGTTCGTAAAACAGAGAAGTCAGGAAAGGATATCCTTCCTAGTATTTCCAACCGTCTCGAGGATAAGGCTGATCCAGATTTCGTAAAAACTCCGGCTCCAGTGGAGGAGTCTGCCGCCGATTCTGAAGGTTCTTCCGATGACAGCACAGATGAGGGTGAGGTCGATGGTAATGTCATCAGCATAAAACCTCCGATTATTGTAAGCGATCTTGCAGAAAAGATGGGCAAGATGGCGTTCGAGATCATGGCGGATCTCATCAAGTTGGAGGTCTTCGTAGCTCCGACTCAGGCTATCGAGCCGGAGATTGCTGAAAAAGTCTGCGAAGCTCATGGGTTTGTTTTTGAGCGTGAAAAGCGAGCAAAAGGTGGGGGGGTTCACAAGGAGGAAGAAGTTTTTGAGGAGCCAGAACCAGAGGTCGAAGAGCCCGAAGAACAGCTTGCTTACCGCGCTCCTATCATCACTTTCATGGGCCATGTTGATCATGGGAAAACCTCCTTGTTAGATTTTATTCGCGAAAGCCGCGTTGCCAAAGGTGAAGCCGGAGGTATCACTCAGCACGTGGGGGCATACAGCGTCCAGCACGGCGATCGCAGCATAACTTTTCTTGATACGCCGGGTCATGCCATCTTCTCCAAGATGCGTTCACGTGGTGCAGATGTCACCGATATCGTTGTCGTGGTTGTTGCAGCAGACGACGGTATTATGCCGCAGACCGAAGAGGCAATTAAACATGCAAAAGCTGCAGGTAAAACGATCATTGTTGCTATCAATAAGATAGACCTTCCTGCGGCTGATCCGATGCGTGTCATGACCCAGTTGATGGAGCACGAACTGGTCCCTTCCGAGATGGGAGGAGATACTGAGTGTATAAAAGTTTCTGCCCAGACTGGTGATGGAATCGATGAATTGTTGGAACTTATGGCTTTGCAGGCCGAGGTCCTGGAGCTTCGAGCTAATCCTAAAGCTAACGTTCGTGCCTCGGTCATCGAAGCTAGCGTTAAGGCCGGTCGCGGTGCAACTGCTACCGTTATCGTCGAAAGCGGAACTCTCAAAAAAGGGAAGCCATTTATCTGTGGGCCTTTCGCTGGCAAGGTGAAAGACATGATCGACGATCAAGGCAATTCGGTAAACGAAGCAGGTCCTTCGACCCCGGTCGAGGTGCTTGGGTTTGCAGAACTGCCAAACGTGGGAGATTCGCTCGTGGAAATGGACTCTGATCGCGTGGCCAAGAAGCTCTCCGAAGAACGTCTGGTCGAGCGTCGTAAAGATCGCCTCGTCCAGCCGAAGAAGAGTCGCCTAGAGGATATGCTCCAAACTGTTTCTGGGACAGGTAAGGCCAAGCTCAATTTGATCCTTCGTTCTGATGTGCAGGGAACTGCGGAGGCCATCAAGAATGCGATCATGGAGATTGAGTCGGAAAAAGTGGAGGCCAACTTCATCATTGCTGGGGCGGGCGCGATTAATGAATCCGACGTTCTCATGGCTAGTTCGTCCGATGCCATTATCCTCGGCTTTAATGTCAAAGTAGACGGCAAAGCGGTCAAGGCGGCTAAGGCGGAAGGGGTTCAAGTGAAGCTCTACTCCATCGTTTACGAACTTATTGATCAGGTGAAGGAGTCGATGCTTGGAATGCTCGATCCTGAAGTTCGTGAGACCGTTATTGGTCGTGCTTCGGTTAAGCAGGTCTTCAAGGTCAATAAGGGGCGCGCTGCCGGTTGTGTCATTAAGAGTGGTAAGGTTACCCGTTCCGCGCATGCTCGTGTTCTTCGCGGTAAGCAGCCCGTCTTCGATGGTAAGATGTCGACTCTTCGTCGCCACCAAGATGAGGTCGACGAGGTGAAACAGGGTATTGAGTGTGGTATCCGTCTCGGCTCTTTCAACGAATACGAGGAAGGCGATGTGATCGAATGCTATACTCTAGATAAAATCGATCAGACTCTTTGAGGCACGAGGGAATAATGGGAAAGCGACAGGATCGAGTCAATGAGCTGCTGCGCCGTGAAATAAGCGCTGTTCTGCAGCGCGATTTCGAGTGGAAAAACGCTCTTGTTACGGTGAGTGATGTTGATGTCACTCAGGATCTCAAGGAGGCTAAGGTTTTCGTAAGTATTCTTGGAGGATCTGCCCCTGGGATCCTTGATCAACTCGAGCGGAAGCGTGGTTTCATCCAGGGGAAGATTTCCAAGCGGGTAGTCCTCCGGAACACTCCGGTCCTGATGTTCCGTCAGGATAAATCTGCGGTTCGTGGGGTTGAGGTGGTCAACTTGCTTGATGAAGTATCTCAGCTCCCAACGGCTCCATCGGAGGACGAAGCAGAGTAGCTCCGGCTCTCATTGATTGGCGTTTGGTTTAGAGTCCGAATTTGATAATCTCAACCGGGAGCTTTCCTTGTGCGTAAAGAGATCGTGGTTTTTTTTCTGATGCACTTTGTTAGGGGAAAAATTATCCTTCAAATTGATCTGGAAATAGATTTAGCCTGCGGGCCATGCTTAAAACATTTCGAGAACACGGAAGAGCCGAAGGTAAATGTGAACGATTGGTAAGGATGTCTAGGTCATTACTGTTGACCGGAGTCTATACGACTGGCGTAGCGCTTGCTTCTTCGTCTACTGGGCAAACTCCAGTCATTTCATCAAAGGCAATTGGTGCTAAGCCAAGCCCTGAGCTACCGAAGTATGTCTCCACTCTCAACGAATGGAGTGATCGATATAATCTCTCGGGGGTAACCGAGGGGAATGATTGGCTACTTTTAGGGCTTCAGCACCGGAGTCGAATCGAGAATTTCGACAATTTTTATCGGGTTTCTTCTCTTCCGTCCGATGGTGGGTATTTCAGCCGTCATTGGTTTTATCTTGGAGTGCGTGATGTTCTTGATCCTTTCAGATTTACTTTGGAATTAGAGGATTCACGGCGCGAAGGTTTTGATTTCCCCCCGAGTGCGCGTCAGGACAATCACACCGACTTTCTCCAAGCCTATGCTGAAATTTACTCCAAAAATGGCCTTTTTGGTCAAGCCACTAGTCTACAGGCAGGACGGTTTACGATTGATGCCGTTGATCGCCGCCTCGTTGCTCGAAATCGTTTTAGGAATTCCGCCAATACTTTCGATGGTGTGCGCCTAAGAATTGGGGAGGAGAAATCGCCATGGGTGGCCAACTTTTTTGCGACCCGTCCGGTCGAAGCTCGTGAAGGGTCATTTGATGATCGTTCTCGGGAAGAGAGGGAGTTTTACGGTGCCTATGCCACTTTCCGGTGTAGTTCGCCGGCTTTGGTATTTGAGCCCTATTACTTCTATTTGGATGATCAAAGAAACCAAGCTAGCGAGCGTAAGTTACACACGGCGGGCGCTCATGCTTATGGTTTCATTTATGATAATTTCTTTGATTATGATCTTACGGTCTCAGGCCAGTGGGGAGATCTTAATGGAAAAGATCATTCCGCTTATTTTGTCCACGCAGAGCTCGGCCATACATTTCAACACCCAATGAAACCTAGGTTCTCGGCTTGGATCAATTATGGAAGTGGTGATGATGATCCAGGTGACAGTGATAGCGGTCGATTCACCGAGCTGTTCGGGGCTCCGTTTGGCCTTTATGGATTCAGTCGCTTCTTTACTGCCGAGAATACGGTAAATCCAACGCTCTCGCTCTCATTTAAACCAGCTGAGGAAGTGAAGGTGGAACTTTACCTTCGCAGTTACTCGCTCGCTAGTGATACCGATGCTTGGGTCCGTGGCGGAGCGGCCGTAGCTGGGGGCCGACGAGATCCTTTAGGAAGTAGTAGTCGGCATATCGGGGAAGAAATTGATCTCCGTGTTCGTTGGCAGGCTAATGATCAATTGCTTTTTAATACCGGATTGGCCCACTTCATGCCTGGCGGTTTCGTTGATGAAACTGGCCTTTCGGAGAGTAGCACCTTAGTCTACCTTCAGGGAACTTTTGATTTTTAAATCAGGTGTTATGAGGATCGCTGTCGTTACAGGTTTTCAAAAACTGGCACGACCTTCTTCCGAGGTGTTCGATTTTTTAATTTCGCGTTTGCGGCTTTCAGTAGGGAGAATCGAACTAGGATACAATCAATAGAAAAGCGGCTCTGGTTTCCCGGAGCCGCGTTTTTTAATACTGTTGTTTGGTTGATTAAACGAACAATGGCTTGATATGGCGTTCAAGCAAGTTGTGAGTGACGCACTCAGAAATGACTTCGTCGTTTTCCTTGAGAGCATCGAGGTAGCGATCTCCCATTTGAGCTGCAATTTTAAATCCAACGTGAAGCAACTGACGAACGTTTGCATTGTAGTTGGGGTTGCTTTGGTCATGAGTGAGCGCACTGACATATTGCTCGCTGGTCCAGCCATTGACTTCGTCGGCACTAGGAAGTTGGGACTGATCAATATCAATAACGGTGGCGTAAGGCTCGCATAGCGCTTCTTTTTTATCGAGAGCCTTGGCGTAGATTTCTTTGGCAAGCTCTAGAGCGTCTCCTCCAGCGGTCGCGAGGCCGATGACCTCTTCAAGCCAGTTCGTGCCGGCAGTCTTAATATGAAGTCCTGCGCCAGTCCGGGTGATGGCTTTTTTTATAGGCTCATAGATCGAGAATTTGTCGGAACCAGAGTGCACCGAGAGTTTGAGAGTTTCAGGAAGGCCGTAAGCTTTGATGGCGTGGGAAAGAATAGCTAAGTCATCGTTAAATTCTTGTTCGAATTGCCCGACATCACCCACGTAATCGACTCCTTTGTTAAATCTACCCGTAAATTTGGGGGCTATGGTTTGGATGGGTATCCCTTGATCGGCGATGGCGGCGAGAATAATTAGCATCTCAGCAGGAACTTGTGGTTTATCCGTCTCGTCCATTGAAACTTCGGTGACAAAATCGTCGGAGCCACCTTTCGCTGCTAAGATGTAATCATAGATCGCTTTGGCTTTTTGGGTTGCCTTCAAAAATTGGTTAGCGGTTTGTTGAACAAGTTCGCGAGAGATTTCGAGGGGTGCTTTGATCCCTTCAACTGCGACGGAACCAATGAGTTCTGGATGCTTGTGGATAAAGTTTTCGATGTCAGCTGGATCGGCTGCTTCGCCAATGTCATCGGCAACGTCGAGAGTAAAGAAGTTACATGGAGCAATGAAGCGATCAACCGTGCCGAGGTTGATATGGTCGGCGTCGAGGAGGTATTCGCTAGGCCAATTAAGGTCAGTAACGGCTTTGTCGGCAGCATCGCGGGTGGATTGTGGCTCGGATCCGATGATCTCGTGCTCACGGTTGGATTTGTTCCAGGTTGGGCAGATGTCGATCCCGAGTTCTTTGGCGGAGATGAAGGCTTGAAGTTGAGCGTGTGCTCCGTGGGCGAAACGATCGCCAACACCAAAGGTGAATTTAGGACAGGTTTTCATGAGTTGTTGGGATGGGTTATTTGGAAGTTTTGTGATCGGGTCAAGGATTGTTGATGCGATCGGGCTCACCTTGGAGGGTGAGGCAATTTGAGCGGAGAGGTTCTAAGGTCTGATTTCAGTTGTTAACGGTAATCACGGCTTTTATAGCACCAAGTTTAGGGTCGGTGAATTTATCGAACTCGGTGGGAACTTCCTCAATGTCAAGGCGATGCGTGATCCAGACTTTGGTGTCGATCTTTCCAGACTCGATGATCTTGATGATTTCTTTAAAATCAGCTGGGAGGGCATTACGTGAAGCGAGAAGCATTTGCTCGCGTCGGTGAAAAACGGGAGCGTGTGGGAAGGAGAGGTTTTCAGTGGTAATGCCAACGTAGACTATGCGTGAGGTGAAGCCTCCGTATTCGAAGCAGTTAGACATGGATTTGACCGAGCCAGTTGCGTCGATGACAACATCGGCAAGCTTGTTGCCAGTCATTTCCTCCAGTTTTTTGAAGTGAGATCCGTCCATGCTGAATAGAACTCCATTTTCAATTCCGAGATTTTTGGCGCAGAAGTCTAGGCGGCTCTGAACCATGTCCATCACGATGACATTGACTTCAGGCATGAGCTTGAGGAATTCGAGGCAGGAAAGTCCGATGGGGCCAGCGCCGATCACGATAACGGTTTCGCCTGGCTTGGGATTTCCGCGTTGAACCGCGTGGTATCCGATAGCGAGAGTTTCTACGAGCGCAAGCTCGTCGTAAGAAAGGTGGTTGCCGACATGAAGCTTTCGCGCTGGGACAATCCAGTTTGCTTTGCGAAGTCCGCCGGGGCCGTGAACGCCGATGACCTGTACGCCTGGGCAGCAGTTGCTGTTTCCCTTTTGTGATGTCTGACTGTCAGGATCGTTGACGTAGGGTTCAAGTGAGCATTTGTCGCCTACCTTGACGTTGGTTACCCCATTGCCAACGGCTATTACTTCGAGGCCGAGCTCGTGGCCAGGAGTGCGTGGATAGTCAAAAAAAGGAAATTTTCCGAGATAGCAGGAAATGTCGGTTCCGCAAATACCCATGCGATGAGTTTTGACCAGAGCTTCGCCGGGTCCAGGAGCTTGTTCGTCAGCGATTACGATCGAGCTGATTTCTTTGGGATTGGTAAATTCGATTGCGTAAGACATTGCGAAGGGAGGTGAATTTTTGCGCCAAGTTTGGTGTGGAGGCCAGTCAAAAGGTAGGGTTCTTGAAAGGATGAAAGAAGGGAAGTTGTTTGTCGAAAGGGCTCAGCCTCTAGTTGTTTTCCTTAAGGCCCTCAAGGTGACCGAGGTTCTTGACAGGGGCAAAGATGGCTTGGACTTCGGCCAGGAGTGACCGATCGATGGGCTTGGCGAGCCATTCATCCCATTTTTTGATATTTTCGGGATTTGCTGATCCGGCAACTGTTGAAGAAATTTCGTTATGTTCGCATGAGAATTGGAGAGCGAGCTGGGCAAGGTCGACACCATTGTCTTCACAAAGTTTTGCAGCTGCACGAGCCGCGGCCTTCACTTCTTCAGGTTCCTTGAGCCAATCAGGGAGTGGTGCATTTGTGAGTAGTCTGGCAGAAAATGGCCCGGCGTTAATTGCTCCGATATTTTGTTTTTTTAGCCGTGGAAGGAGATTCTCGGCGAAGGCTGTGTTTTGAAGGGTGTATTGATTGTAGGAGAGGACGCAGTCACAGGTATCCTCGATTTGATCGAGGACGGTGTTAAAGGTTTTCATTGGGTAACATGAAAAGCCGATGGCACGGACCTTGCCTTGTTCTTTTGCCTTGAGCAGTGCGGGCCAAGTTTCCTCCCAGATCTGAGAAAGTTGAACAAACTCGACATCGTGCATAAGTAGGACGTCAAGGTGATCTGTTCCAAGGCGGTGAAGGGAGATATGAATGGATTCCTCGACGCGTTTGGCGGAGAAATCAAAATGAATGTCAGAGTAGCGGCCGAGCTTGGTTCCAAGAAGGTAGCTATCACGTGGGATTCCTCTGAGCCCTTGGCCAAGCATTACCTCAGACATCCCACGGCCGTAAAACGGGGAGGTGTCGATGAAGTTCATACCAAGGTCCAATGCAGTGACTGTGGATTTCATCACTTCATCGAGATTGACCGAGCGAAATTCAGCTCCCAAAGATGATGCTCCAAAAGAAAGAATGGGAAGATTAAGGTCGGTTTTTCCGAGTCGTCTGGTCTTCATGGTTTTACTGGGAAAATGCCGGCAGATTGAAGTCTTTTGAAAAGTTGTCTGACCGATTTATCTTGGGGAAGTAAAATCAGGATAATTTTTACTTTTATAAGGTCATTGTAATTTTTCACTACCCAGATCTGGCAAGTTTAGGTAGTGGTTTCCCGATGTCAGAGAAGGAAGTTTTACCGTGGGAAAAGGTGGGCAAAGAATACCGCCTCAATTACAAAAGAGCTGGCATGTTGGTCGACTTGGATCGTTGCATTGGTTGCCATTCATGCTCAGTGTCTTGCAAGACTGAGAACGAAGTCCCACTTGGTAATTTTAGAATGCGGGTAAGGTATTTGGAGCAGCCTGATGATAAAAAAATTTCGTTCACCCCGCTCATCTGTATGCACTGCGTTGATGCGCCATGTTTGAAAGCTTGTCCCTCAAAAGCAATTCGTCGCGAAGATGATGGACGAGTTTTTATTGATGAAAATCGTTGTGATCTTGAAAAGGAATGTGTCGAGGCCTGCCCATATGGAGCAATCTCGATCAATGTGGAAAAGGAAGTGGCTGAAAAATGTGATTTCTGCACTCATCGAACCGAGGTGGGGTTGGATCCAGCGTGTGTTTCGAATTGTCCAACTGACGCGCTTGTCTTTGGAGATCTTGATGACCCGGAGTCACGAATCTCGAAGTTAGCCGATAAGAAAAAGGCAAAAGCCTGGAAGGCAGAGGAGAAAACAAATCCCTCGGTTCTCTATGTGAGTCATGAAAAGTGGATGGAGAAGAAAGCCAACACCGGAGTGCAGCTCGATCCTAAAGACGAGGATGTTACCTACGAGCAAAACAATCTTAAAAAATAACCTGATTTGTAAATGTCTGATCTGACTCGCCGCTCAATTCTCAAGCTTGGTTCCGCTCTTATCGCGGGTGGCTTTTCTCCGCTGAGAGTTTCTGCTCAAAATGCTACCTCCGGAAAGACCTTTGGAGTTCTCGGTCGCCTCGATTACTCGAAAGCTAAAGCAACTCCCACTATTTGTTTCGCCTGCACGAATCACTGTGGGGTCATTGGTTGGGTGCAGGATGGCCTGGTTCGTAAAATCGATGGTAATCCTCTTGATCCAAATACCGAGGGCAACCTTTGCTCGAAGGCACAGGGGATGATTTCCTATACTTACTATCCTGAGCGGATTCTTTATCCTCTTCGTCGTGTTGGAAAACGCGGGGAAGGAAAGTGGAAGCGCATCACTTGGGATGAGGCCTATACCGAACTTGCGGAAAAGATGCGGCCGCTTCGCGAAAATGGGACTCCAGAGGAGTTTGTCTTCCACTACGGACGTGATAAGACGAAGGGCTATACCAAGCACTTCACAAATGCTTTTGGAACTCCGCATCGCCTGAACCGTCGTTCGATTTGTTCTTCAAATCGCCGTGCTCCGCTCATGTCCTTTTATGGTCGCGATTTTGAGTGGGAGACCCAAGATTTGTCCAATACCAAGTATGTCATTAATTGGGGGGGGAACCCTTATGAGGCGTATCAAGGAGGGCTGTTTATGGCTCACCGACTGCAGAGTGCGCGTGTTGATCATGGAGCCAAATTAGTGACTTTTGAGGTGAGGCCTTCAGCGACCGCAAGTAAATCGGACGAGTTTTATACCGTGATGCCGGGTACTGATGGCGCCGTGGCTTTTGCGATGATCCACACAATCTTAAAGGAAGGTCTTGAGGACAAGGAATTCTGGAATCGTTGGGCGAATCTTTCATTAGATGAACTTAGAAAATCCGTGAAGGACTATACTCCGGAATGGGCCGAGAAAAAATCGGGTGTTCCAGCCGCCGATATTAGGCGAATTGCCATTGAATTTGCAAACGCCGCCCCGGCCTGTTGTACGATGTCTAACCGGGGTTCAGCGAAACATTACAATGGAATGCAATCAGACCGCGCGATTCGAACGCTCGACGTGCTTGTTGGTAATGTCGGGAAACCAGGGGGGTATTGCCTCTCATCCCTTCGTGGTTGGTCCGGAAAGTATGGGCAGGAAGGCTTACCCAATCTGAAGCTTCCCGAGCCTAAGGCGTCAGACCCTAAACCATGGGGGATTGGCGAGGGTTTTGATGAGGTTGCTTTTAAAAAGCTGCCCAAAAAGATACAGGATCGTGTAAACAATTTTCCCGATAAGTGGCGGAAGAAATACTTCGGTGAGCTCGCTACTCCGAGCGAATATCCCCTTGCTTGGCACTGGTATCAGATGCGTGTTGGGCAGCTTGTTTATCCTTACATTAAGCAGGGTCGCCAGAAGGTTTCGGTATACATGTCCTTCACTTTGGGTGCTGCCTTCGGATACCCCGAAGCCAATGCAGCCCGCGAAGTTTTAAAGGACGAGAAGTTGATCCCTTTCCATGTTGCGATTGACATAGGTTACGGTGAGCAATCTGCTCTAGCTGATATGATTCTCCCCGAAGCGACTAGCTTGGAGCGGTGGGATTATCACTCAACCAACTGTTATGGTCTCGTTCCTTACACGGGCATTCGGCAACCTTTGGTCGATCCACAAGGCGAGTCAAAGTCGATTCAGGTTATCCTGCGCGAGCTGGCTCATAAAATCGGTGGAGGTATGGAGAAGCATTTCACTTACAAGGATGATGAATCGCTCTATCGAGATTGGTATAAGGAGCTTCCAATTTCTTGGGAGGAATTCAAACGGCGGGGTATCTGGCAGGAAAAAGACCGACCCAAAGATTACGAGCTTTACGAGCGCCCCCTAACCGACGGGGAGCTAGCTGGCACGAACTTTAAAGCTGGTAAACTAGCTGACGGAGCACTTGTTGAAAAAGACGGTAAGGCTGTCGGAATCATGAAGGATGGCAAGGCTGTTCGTGGATTCCCGACTCCGAATCGCGTTATCAATGTTTATGATGAAATCTTCCCTGAAGCTGCGGAGGCCGTAGGGCTCCCGCTCAGTGACGGTAACGCAAGTCCACTGGCAACTTGGCACGAGGTTCCCGAACATGTTGATTTACCCGACGACCGATTCATTTTCTCGACCTTTAAGTGGAACGTCCACACGCAGGGTCGTTCCGGTCACTGGAAATACTCGGCGGAAATTATCCATACCAACCCGATTTTTATGCACCCAGACACTGGAAAAACTCTTGGTCTGGTTGAAGGTGATGAGGTGAAAGTGTCGGTTTATCGTCCAACGGGGTTTACCTACCGCACCCGTGAGAAAGGGGTGATGGGAAGCTTCAAAAATCATGTTCGCTTCCTGAAAGGGATGCACAAGCGAGTTGTCATGTGCTCCCACCATGTCGGTCACTTCGAGCACGGCATCGTTGGTGAGTCTAAGACCTCCGAAACTTCACCTGCAGAAGGTAAGAGTAATAAACTTGCTGATCGGCGGCTTAAGAATGGAGTTTGGTGGGCTAAGAAGCGTGGTGGTATTGGTGGAGGAGTCCATATCAATGACGCACTTCCGATCAATCCGGCCCCACTTATTGGCGGTCAGAATTGGTATGACAATGTTTGCTCGATAGAGAAGGTCTGATGCCTTTGGATATGACTCCCGAGGCTGCAGTAGCCCAACTTGCGGCATCACTTCTTGCTCACGAGATTGATGCCTCGCTACTCGCTTCCCTGCAACAGCCGGAGACCGCCCTTATTCTTCAAAAAATTGAGCCCCGAGTGGCTTCTTTGTTAGATAAGGAATGGGCTCCGCAAGACTTTGAGGATGCTGCTGTGGAATATTGTCGACTCTTTATATTAGACCCAGTTGCTCCGGCCCGCGCGGCAGCCTATGATGAAAAAAATTCCCTAGAAGTTGCTGGTAGGATTCAATTTATGCTGGATTCGGGATTTCTAGAATTGCCGGAGCGCTTCAAATCATTGGCCCCGGATCATGTGGCTCTCTTGCTCTTAGTTTATAGCACGCTGATAGGAGAGGATTCTATTCAATTCAAAGGTGATAATTTGGCATGGCTACCGGACTTTTCAGCGCGCCTCGAAAACGAGTGCAAGCATCCCCTCTATCTTCTAGTGGCGAAGATTTTGAGGGTCGTCTGAGATCAGAAGAAAGCGCCTTCTCGAGAGTTTTGGGAGAGTGAAAAGTTCTTAGCCGAGTGCTCTCTGGATTGCTTCGATTTCTTGTGCCGCGCAGGTGTCTGCGTCTGGTTTTGGGAAAACTTCAGCCGAGAGGTACCCTGTGTAGCCGACTTTTTTGAGGGCGGCGATAATGGGAGCGGTATTAGTATGACCAAAACCCATAGCAGAACGGTTGGAGTCAGCGAAGTGAACGTGTCCAGTGTGCTTGCCTGCTGCAATGATCGCTTGGGCGACGTCACTCTCTTCGATATTCATGTGGAAGAGGTCGGCAAGAAGGACAATATTATCGAGGGCGTTATCTTCGATGTATTTGGCTCCCTCCTCAAGATGATTGATGAGGTTTGTCTCGTAGCGGTTCAGAGGTTCGTAAATGAACGGGACATTGTATTTTGAAGCGATTTCGCCGGCGGTTCTGAGGGCCTCTGCTAGCCAGTTGAGAGCTTGTTCGCGAGAAACTTCACCGCCCCATTTTCCTTGCATGGAGCCCAGGATAGCGGGAGCGTCGAGTTTTCCGCCAAATTCGACCATCTGGATGATGAAGTCGAGAGCCTTGCTTCGGACTTCGGCATCAACATCGGTAAGAGAGAGGCCGTGCTTAACCATGCCTGCTCCCGTTCCAATCGCTGCGATACCAAGCTCGTGTTCGGAAGCGAGAGCTTTTACTTTTGCGGTAGAAATAAAGTCAGGGCCGGGTAGGAAGAGTTCTACAGAATCATAGCCATGTTTTTTAGCAGCGGAGAAGCCTTCGGGAAGAGATTGATGAAAAACGAAGGGGCCGGCGGCGGCCTCGGGAACTTGAGAGAGTGTGATTGCAGATTTCATAGCAAAGTTTGAAGCTTTGATTTTAAAGCTGAAAGCGAATTAGACGGATTCAAGAATGACGTTTCCGTAGGCGGTAGGATCACCAGTGCGGATGAGGCCGATGGACTTTGGCACTAGTTTTTTAAAATCATTGTGAGCAAGGCGCGTGACTTCAACTTCTGGATTGAGTCCTTTGAAGCTATTGAATTTGGCGTCGTAGTTCGCGATGATTTCCTCTGGGTTAGTCGCTAGAAACTCTTCAGCCTGCCAGATGCGGCCGACTTTGAAGTTGTCCTTAAGGAGCCCGAGAAGATCGGTGATAAGCGGGATTCCTTTGGTGAGAGAGAGGTCGACAATCTCAAGTTCTTTCCAATAGGGGAAAGCCCAGTCAGCAATGACCAAGGTGTTCGTATGGCGAATCCGTGAGAGGAGATCGTTGACAGCGGGGTTGAGGATTCCTTCTTGAAGCATGGTGAGAGGGAATTTGTCAGGCTAATTAGGGATGACCAGCAGATTTAGTCGAGGTCTGGATAAGAGCCTAGAATTTTGACTAGAGAACAGTGTGTTTCGAGAGTGTCTAGAGCTTCCCTGACTTCTTGATCCTCGCAGTGGCCAGCAAGGTCGACGTAGAAAATATATTCCCAGTCCTTTTGTTTAGATGGTCGTGATTCAATTTTCGACATGTTGATCGCGAATGAATCAAAGGCTTGCAGGGCTTTCACAAGTGATCCTGGCCGATCATGAACGGCAAAAAGAATACTGGTTCGGTCTTTGCCCGTGGAGGGACAGGTTTTTTCGCCGATCACAAGGAAGCGGGTTGTGTTTGTGGCGCGGTCTTGAATGGCCGTATCGAGCATTTTGAGCTCAGCCATCTCTGCAGAAAGAGGGCCACCCATCGCGGCGGCTCCATCACTCGCATATTTTTTGGCAAGGTGAGCAGCTTTGGTTGTAGAAGAGCACTCGACTAGATCGGCATCGGGGAAATTTTGTAGGATCCAGTTTCGACATTGTCCAAATACTTGCGGGTGTGAGTAGAGGGTTTTAATCTGATCGCGAGGAATGGCCGCCATAAGTCCATTTTCGATACGCATGAGAATTTGCGCACAGATCCGTAGAGGGGAATCAACGAAAAGATCGAGCGTGGACGAAACAGCACCTTCGGTGGAGTTTTCGATCGGCACTACTCCATAACTAGAGTGGCGCCGAGTGACGTGGTCAAAAACCTCAGCGAAGTTTGGCTGAGCTGTGTATCTTAC
This sequence comes from Akkermansiaceae bacterium, assembly GCA_022424905.1. Classification (GTDB taxonomy): domain Bacteria; phylum Verrucomicrobiota; class Verrucomicrobiia; order Verrucomicrobiales; family Akkermansiaceae; genus SW10. Next base: position 53,948 of record JAKMGP010000184.1, read on the forward strand.
CGAGTGGCCGAATTTGGAGATGGCGGCCTGATGAGTCCAGGTTCCTTCGGGGCCGAGGTAAGCGATTTTAAGATCGTCTTCAAGAGCGAGGGCGGCTGACATAATCTCGCGGTAAATAGCACGAATCGATTTTTCGGGGAGACGACCTTGGTTTTTAGACGCAAGTGACTTGAGGAGAGCATCTTCGCGCTCGGGAGCGTAGATCTCAAGGTCTTCCTTTTTTTTAATTTCACCGACCATGTGGACGGCGTCGGCTCGTTTTGAAAGTAGGTCGAGCAGTTGGGTGTCGATTGCATCGATCGTTTTGCGGATTTCGTCAAGAGGCATAAAATCAGGTGGTTATTCTTCTTTGCTGAAATCGGAATCTTCAGCTTTTGGCTCTTTTTCAGCTTCTTCGGGTGTTTCGGCCGCCTCTTCGGCTGGTTTTTCAACTGCGGAGAGTGCGAGTTGTGTTTCAGCCTCCTCAGTGGAGGTGGGTGGCTCTTGTTTCTCGTCGTCGCCGTCTTCTTGGGTTCCGTCGGGAAGTTCAACCTTGCGAAGTTCTCCGATGTTGGGGAGTTCTTCGATATCAGTGATGCCGAAGTGCTCCAGAAAAAGCTCAGTGGTGGCGTAGAGTAGAGGGCGACCAGGAAGATCGGCACGTCCTGATATTTTGACAAGTTCTCGGTCGAGCAGCTTTTGCAGCATGCCATCGCAAGAAACACCACGGACGGCTTCGAGTGCCGATTTGGTGACGGGTTGGCGATAGGCGATGATTGCAAGAGTTTCCATGGCGGGTGGGCTGAGGCGCTCGGGCTTGCGACCGGGGAAAAGAAGCTTCACAAACCCCGCGTAGTCAGCTCGGGTGTAGATTTTCCATCCTTTCGATCTTTCAGCGACTTCGAACGAGCGACCATTCGTCTCATAGATTTTATTAAGTTCGATAAGGGCATCCTTGATTTCGTTTTCCCCAGCTTCAGCAAGGGCTTCGAGGTCAAGAACCCTTTCTGGGCTATCGGCTGCCGGGGCGTTTTCCGGGTTCTCGGTAATGGAATCTTCGGAGAATTCAGCGGCACGGGCCCGAACCAGTCGTGCTAATTCGGATGACGGGAGGGGAGATTCTGAGGCGACGAGCAAAGATTCAAGAATTGAAGGAAGATCCATAAAGCAGATCGCAGATTAGGAGGCTCGAGCGGAATTTCAAGAGCATGGTGGAAAGATGATAAAATGGATGTGGAAAATCAGCTTGCCTCGGGCTGTTAAAATAATTACAGAACCCGGCCGTTTCCAATCTTCAGCTTGTGTTTAAGAAATGGTATAAAATTAGATTTTCCGTCCCAACCCATTGATTTATGGCTAAAAAAGTTGCTAAAAAGAAGACTGCCAAGAAAACGGCTAAAAAAGCTGCCGTGAAGAAAACGGCCAAAAAGGCTGCCGTGAAGAAAACGGCCAAAAAAGCTGCCGTGAAGAAAACTGCCAAAAAGGCTGCCGTGAAGAAAACGGCTAAAAAATCTGCAACGGCCGTTAAATCCGAACCGCTTCCTATTAAGAAGGTTGCTAAAAAAGCGATAAAGCGTGTTAAGAAAAAAGTCGCAGAGGTTGAGGAATTGCCTCCGGTCGTCGTAAAGCGACGTTATGTGAAGCCAGAGAAGGTAGCAAAGCTCACCGTCTTTGAGAAAAAACAGCGCCAACGGGTGTTGGACCTCCGTGATCATATTACAGACGTGATGCATGGGATTCAGAATGATACCATCAAAAATGGAGCTGAAGGAAATGATGCGAGCGGGTCGGGAATGCACCAAGGCGATGCTGGTTCAGACGCTTATGATCGCGACTTCGCCT
>JAKMGP010000185.1 GCA_022424905.1 Akkermansiaceae bacterium
TATCACTGGCGATTAGCTTGGGGATTGGTTGGTGGGCCGCTAGAAAAAATAGTGGCGATACTGAGAGTTTCTTTCTAGCTGGGCGTTCCATGCCATGGTGGTTACTCGGAGTGTCTATGGTTGCCACGACCTTCGCGGCCGACACTCCAACCCTCATAACTGACTGGGTGAGAACCGAGGGTGTTTCAAAGAACTGGTTATGGTGGTCGCTTATCTTTTCGGGATTGCTTACTACTTATGTCTTTGCGCGCCGTTGGCGTCGATCCGGGGTGATGACGGATGTGGAATTTTATGAGCTAAGGTATAGTGGTTTGGGTGGGCAGATTTTACGTGCTTATCGCGCCTTGTATCTAGGCCTGTTTTTTAACGTCTTCATAATTGCTGTGGTCTCCTTGGCGGCGATCAAGATCCTTAGTGTTTTGATGGGATTGGATGCCTGGCAGACTATCCTCCTAGGTGCCGGAGTGACCATGCTTTACAGCGTCGCGGGTGGATTGCGATCTGTTTTACTAGTAGATTTTTTTCAATTCGCTTTAGCGATGGTAGGGTCAGTCGCTGCGACGATTTATATTTTAAACATGGATTCGATTGGTGGCCTCGATGGTCTTTTTTCTCACGAATCAGTAAAGGCCAAAATGAGTATCGTTCCGACTAAAGATGCGAATTGGGTTTCTTTCTTTATTATCCCAATCGCACTGATGTGGTGGACCAACTATTATCCGGGCGCTGAACCAGGCGGGGGGGGGTATATTGCTCAACGGACCTTAGCGGCGAAGGATGAAAAGCATGCCACGAAAGCCAATCTCTTTTTCAATGTAGCTCACTATGCCCTAAGACCATGGCCATGGATTTTAGTCGCTCTCGCTTCTTTGGTGATTTTCCCAGACTTGGAATCGATCAAGCAAGCCTTTCCAAATTTAGACGATGGGAAATTGGGCCACGATGTTGCTTATCCGGCGATGATTGCTCAGCTTCCAGCGGGATTAAAGGGAGTTGTGTTGGCTTCGTTAATCGCGGCTTACATTTCTACTCTTTCGACCCAAGTGAATTTGGCGGCATCCTACCTCACGAATGATTTCTGGAAGAGGTTCTGTAATAGAAATGCCAGTAAAAGCGAACAGATCCTGGTTGGTCGGGTGAGCAGCGTTTTGGTACTCGCATTAGGATCTCTCGTAGCGCTTGCCTTCACGAATGCGGCGCAGATGTTCGATGTTCTATTGATGGTTGGCGCAGGGACAGGGTTGGTGTATCTCCTTCGCTGGCTGTGGTGGCGGGTCAATGCGTGGAGCGAAATCGCAGCCTCTCTGACAGCAGTTGGTTCAAGCTATCTCTTTACAAGCAAATCGGCCTTGCCCTTCGCCGACCCTTTTGGCTGGGCGGTTGCGATGGGCCCATGGAATTATGTCGGGCCAGTTATCCTGACGACTTTTGTTTGGCTAGTGGTCACCTTTCTAACAAAGCCTGAAGAACCGGAAACCTTAAGCCGCTTTGCAAATCAGACGTCTCCTCCAGGGAGCGGGTGGGATCGTTTTAGAACGAAAGAATGGGATGCGAATGAACCATCGATGGGAAGTGATCTCTTAAAGGTTTTCTTTGGAAGTGCCGGAATTCTTGCTGTTCTTATTGGAACAGGACTAACGATCTATGGGGATTATTTGCCGGGAATTCCGCTTCTTATTGCGGGGATTTGTATTTTGATCCCCCTGTTTCGTTCTCCAGTGAATGCAGACTAGGGCTTGCGAATTTTCAATTCAGAGAATGTTGTCGGGATGTCCGTGACACGAAGACCGACTGTCCCGACTTTGTAAGTTTGATCTTGATGAGTGAACAGCTCTTGTTCATTCAGAAAAACGGTGAATTTCGATCCGATTGCAGTGATCTTGAGGCGTTGTTTTTCTGAAACATTGATGGGGGTTGTTTTCCTTTTCAATTCGCTCCAGGCGTTTCCATCCATCTTACCGAGCAAAACACTATTTTGACTCGGTTTAATCCCCAAGAAATATCCTCGGGCGGCGTCGAATCCAACGGAAGGTGCCGTGATGCGAAATAAAATCCCAGAACCACGGCCCTCACGAACTCCATGGAAGTTCAGGGTGACAGATGCCGTAAAGTCGTCGGGAGTCTTGCTGTCTAGGATAATCTTCTCGCCAGAGCGAAATGTGTTTACGGGATTCTTTGGAGGTGCCCCAAGTTTGAGTCCGTTTGAATTCGATTCGTAAAACTGGGCATGGCCGTAGTAGGAATGGTCGGAGACGAGGTCTGAGGAATAGGGCAAACGTAAAATGTTTGTTCGTTCTCCGCCCGGCCTCGGGAATGCTTCGTTTCGGGGCAGGGGTTTTCCAAAGAGTGGACGCCCGTCGCGGGACCATTTAAAGGGCTGGATATGAAGGCTTCGCTTCCAGCCGCGAGCGCGGCTCTCCTTGGCATGGAAGACATGCCACCATTCGGATCCATTTGGTGATCTCACGAAGCATGAATGACCAACCCCGAAGGTCTCTTTGGTGGATTGGAACACTGAGCCCTTGTTTTTTTTCCAAGCCGAAGGGTCAAGCGGATCATCTCCCGTGAGTTCAAGGAGGCCGAGCTTGTAATTTGTTAGCCAAGAGGCACCGCAAGAGTAGGTGACGAAGGTCCGCTCACCATTTCGAATGACCTGAGGCCCTTCGTTGAGGCCACGTCCCCGTGGTTTAGGTTCTGTAAGCTCCCAATTATAGTCTGAGTTATTACAAATTCGAACGCGTCGAGACGAGAGTTTGAGTGGGCTCTCCATTTCTGCGATGTAGAGAAACTGGTGGTCAGTGTTGGGGCCATCCCAGCCAGACCATATTGCGTAAAGCTTACCCTTCAGCTTAAAAGGAGTCATATCAATCGCCCAAAGATTTTCATCAGAGGACTCACCGGTCTGAAAGGGACCGTGGAGTTGATATTCCCCCAATGGGTCATCGGTCTTGGACTGAAGAACAAATGCTCGGTGATTCTGGTTTTTCCCGTCGGAAGCAGCGAAATAAATATGCCAGTTGCCATTGAGAAGATGGAGTTCTGGTGCCCAGACTTGTTTTGAAAAGGGGCCCAACTCAGGTGATTCCCAAATAAGGTGTCGTTGGCCGAGAGCGCTAAGGTTCTGAGAAGAATGAATAGTAATGGCCCGATCGCCTTCTGAGGAACACCACAAGTAGCGTTGATTTTTTTCATCCCGCACAACCCACGGATCTTGGCCAACTCCAATCGGATTGACAAAGTGAGTTTTTGGGAGAGAGCCGGTCCGACTAAAGGTTGGATCGGTCCCGTCAATAGGCATCTTAGAATTCCACCTCATGAGAGCCTTGTGGAGTTTCTTGACGATTTCGGGATTCATCTTGGCGAGGTTTTTTGTCTCGCCAGGATCTTTGGGAAGATCGTAGAGCTGCGGATCTGAGCCATCGATATTGACAAGATATTTCCAGTTGCCATCTCGCACTGCGAGATCTGGATTGTCTTCATCAAATCCATGACCGAAACCGGGACGATCTGGAGGGCGACGCCAAAAAATTGGAGCCTTACGGGAGTCAGATGATTTTCCGATGAGAGTTTGGGCAAGATCTTCGCCATCAAGTTTTCGGGAGGGATTAGTCCCGGTCAGTGAATAAAGTGACCGGTTTAGGTCGATTGCCGAAAAGACGGAGGACTGATTAGTTGTCCCTTTTTTCTCATCGGATATGAGACCGGGGGCCCAAACAATAAGAGGTGAGCGGATTCCTCCTTCATACATCCAAGTCTTGGCCCCACGGAACGGTCTTGATGTCCCTGCTCCTGGTTCATGGCCGTTGTCTGAGCATACCGTAATAATAGTGTTGTTCCGCAGTTCTGGATCGTCACGAACCCGGTCAAAGAGACGCGCGAGCTGTTCGTCCATTGAATCGAGAACTCCATTGTAGAGTGCCCGTCTGTCACCACCCCACTTATCAAGAGGAGGCCACCACGGGCCATGGACATCATCCGGCCAGAGGTTGATGAAGAAAGGCTTCTGCTTCGCTTTTGATGAGTCAATAAATTTGAGGGCTTCGTCAATAAAGCCAGTGGTGATCTTCGATCGCTGCATCCATTTGAAACCTTTGCCGAGGCGTTCAGCGTCGGCCCAAATCCGTCCTTTAATGGGCTCCTTACCCTTGGGGTTTGGTTTAAGGGTAAGAGGGAGCAATTTGGGGCCCATGCCTTCAAAGTTAGTTAAGCTTTTATCGAATCCGTAACTTGAAATTGTGGGAGCTTCTACAACATCTCGCTGTCCTCCCATGTGCCATTTTCCGAAATGCCCGGTGCGATAACCTGCACCCTTAAGTCGTCTAGCGAGGGTGGGTGCATTAGGATCAAGCCATTGCGCCATTCCTCTTCGTTTGTTGTCTCGACGATTATTGAGGTAAGAAGTGATCCGCCACCGGTGTGGGTATTGTCCAGTGGTAAGAGCAACGCGCGATGGCGAACAGATCGGCGAATTGACGTAGAAATTTGTAAACTTAATACCTTCTGCCGCAAGTCTATCGATGTGTTGAGTTTCGACCTGACCTCCAAAGCATGAGAAATCCGAGTAACCCATATCGTCGATGAAAATGACAATCACGTTAGGCCGAGCTGCAGAAGGCGTTTTGCAAAAAGAAACTGAAGCGGAGAGAAAAAGAATTAGAAGTGATTTCATATTGTTTACCCAAACATTCGTTGATTGGGGAAGAGGAGGATTCGCGGCTAGTCCTTGCTGAGATTAGTCTGCATATCCTCAAGCGAAACGCCTTTGGTTTCAGGGACCATCAAGCGTATCCAAACAAGTTGAAGGGTCATCATGAAGGCAAAGAAGCCGAAGATCTGGGTCGCTGAAAAAGCTTCCATTGCAAGCGGGAAAATCAGGGTCAAAATAGCAGCGAATACCCAATGAGTGGCACAGCCAAGTGATTGTCCGAAATCCCGCGCAACTGACGGAAAGATCTCCGAGATGAAGACCCAGATGACAGCGCCTTGACCAATCGCGTGCGCCGCAATGAATGCCAGGATGCAAATCAGAACGAGATTACTACCAAACCCGGCTTCTTCTTTCGCAGACTTAAGGGATTCATTTGCGACTTCCTTGACTAGGGATTCCGATAAGTTTTCAGGGCTAATACGAGAGTTATATTTTTCAGGGAGTTGGGAAATATCGACGGCGATGCTTGGTGCTGAATTCTTAAGGGTAATCGCATCGGCAGCGTCACTGAAGGGCGCGCGATAGTTATGAAAGGCCCATGCACATACGCCGAGTGAAACAATATAACCAAAAGAACCAATGTAGAGCAATGATCGCCGACCAAGCTTATCGATAAGAGCCAGACCAACTAGGGTGAAAATGAGATTCACCAAAGTGATAAGGCTGGCATTAAAAAGGGATTCCCCTGGAGCGAAGCCAGTCATCCCAAGAATGCGAGGAGCATAGCCAAGAATCGCATTGATTCCAGAAAGTTGATTAAAGAAAGCGATGAGGAAAGCAAGAATCAATGCGAGTTTTAAGGGCTTCCAGAGAACGCTTGATTTCCCTGATTCGAAATCTCCAGCTTGCTCAATTTCAGTTACTGTTTCTTCAAGTTGCACCTCTGAAAAGGTGGGATTGATTTGGCCTAGGACTTTCTTCCCTTCCTCACGCTGGTTATTGTTAATAAGCCAGCGAGGACTCTCCGGAAGAGTGAAGCACATGAAGCAATAAACCAAGGCTGGGACAGCTTCAATTCCAAGCATCCAGCGCCAAGCTGTTTCGCTATCAGAACCCATCATTTGAAGGATCATGGCGTTCGAAAGGGTTGCAATGAGGAGCCCAAAAACTATGTTGAATTGAAACATTCCGGTGAGTCGGCCACGACGTTCCGCTGGCGATATCTCGGAGATAAAAAGGGGTGCTGCGACTGTCGAAACCCCAATTCCAATTCCCCCTATAAAACGTGAGATTGAAAAGAGACTAACATTGGGGGCTAAAGCCGAGCCAATCGCCGAAACAAAGTAGAGGATACCAATCCAGAGGAGGACTCTTTTGCGGCCAAACTTATCGGTGGGTCCGCCTCCAAAAATCGAGCCTAAAACCGTCCCCCAAAGCGCGGCACTCATGGCGAAGCCGTGTTCTAATCCACTGAGTCCCCAGAGGGATTGGATTTTTTGCTCGGCTCCCGAAATAACGATAAGATCGAAGCCAAAAATAAATCCGGCTAGAGCGCAGGTGATTGCCCAGTAGAGTAGCTTTGAAGAGGAATTTTGCATGATTAAAGTAATTATTGAATGGTCGAAACTCTGCGATTTAAGTCATGAATTAAAGAACCCTTTTATCAAAGCGTTGATTTTGGGGTTGTGAGTCAATCAGCCGAGTGCGAAACAAGAGCAAGTTCAGTTTTTCGGGGATTTCAAACCTACTGTATTTACTGCAATTACACTGTATTTATGGTTTAGACCTGAGATGGGATTGGGGTCTGAAAATGTCATTTGAGTTAGCGGTTGTATCGGAGTGTCACTGTATAGGAGTCCTTGGAAAAGGGGCCTCCCGAAATGTTTGAGCGGCTTTTCAGGAATGGTGGCAATTGGTTTACCGTCCCGCAAAATGATGAAATGAGCGAGGCCGCTTTCGAGATCGGCAGTCGCTTTCCAAATTACCGTTGACCCATCGACTTTTAAATCCGTGGGCTGAGGTGGGGGAGAGTGATCGGGGATCTCTGTATTTTTGATGTATGCAAGCCACTTCTTTTGGATATCAGGACTTGGCAGCCAGATCTTGCGATCGCCGACCTGATATCGAAGACACCCCGAATTCTCAGAGTTGATCTCGACCAATTGAGGGGTAGATATTTTTGAGAGTCGTAGTTCAAGGCAAGTATCGAACCATGGGATAGCAAGATACCTTTGGTTTCCGCATTCGTGCGATGTGAGCGGATCAATGGCATAGGCAATTTGACCATTTTCTTTACTAAGGGTGTCGAAAAAGACTTCGTTGGCTGGCCAAACTTTGGAAAACCGACCAGTTTTGACGGTGACCCCTTCCTTTGTCCCAAGGTTACACATGATGGGAACAGTGAGCGCTTTTTGGGGGAGCTTATGAGGTTTGATCGAGGGCCGATCGGGCCTATTTTTTAGATAAGGCACACCAGAGCGAAGCCAGACTGCCGCGACCTTCTCTGGGTGTAGCATTAGCATGCCTCCTGCCCAATGTCCGCCACCACTGTGTCCCCAAAGAGCCCACGGAATTTCTGATAGCTCACGGTGATCAGATTTTTTTCCCAGGTCGATTAGAGCTTGCTGAAATCTTGCCCCGGAACCATTCCGCGGATCGCACCAAAGCTGGCAATCTGCGTCCTTTGGCTGTTCATAAGAAGGCGCCATGAGGGCACAACCGTGCTTTCTAGCAAGAGCTTGCCAGTGAAGGTCGTAGGCCCCTGTGAGGCCTGATTTACAAGAGCCAATCCCGCACCCGTGTTGATGGACAACGATTCCGCGCAGAGTTTTAACATGCGGAGGGATCCATATCGTGTATTTGACAGCAAAACTAAGTTGCTGAGAGTTTGTTCCAGCCTCGTATCGAATCCTGAAATAAGGAGGTTCAGCGGGTGGATAAACCCCATAAAGTTCTTTCGTTTCTTGGGCGTCGATCCGCAATATCATAAACGGGGCCGCAATCAGGAGTAAACGGAGTGTCATCGAGTAACACCCTACAGAAACCGATTTCTCAAACAAGAACTCCGGGAATCCCCGAAAAATGAGCTTAGAAAAAGCCGAGGTGATTCTAGCTCGTTTGATTAATTCTGATCTCGATAAAAAGGAGGCGTCCATCCAGTTTTAGGAGTTCCTTGCGGTCTTACTCCGTAAGCGGACGCTGGGATCTTTGTATCGACTGAAGTCCGGAGAGGTAAATTATCTGGGAGATGTTTCATACGGATATCCTTGAACTGTATTTGCATCGCAGGCCCGACATGAACCTGAAAGCCAAGGATCCCGTCGAGGGCGCGTCGATCTTCGTCGAGGTCAATAAAGTCCGCGGTTTTGTGACCATTAATCCAGTGTTGGTGATGATTTCCTTGAATGCTAATGCGGTAATCATGCCAAATGTTCGGGGGGAATTTTTTAACGGGCATTTCACCTATGACCCAAGGTTGGCCTTTTTGATCAACAATCACTTTTTGGCCGGTGTAGGAGAGAATTCGGCGACCTCTCTCTTCGTAGGCCATACCATTCATATTCTCACGGGCCATAATATCGCATTGATAACCACCAGCGACGTCTAGATCAATCTCTGGGAGCATCTTGCTACGATACTGGATCCCGCTATTAGCTCGATCGCTAAACCTTACCTTCACCTGTAATTCAAAATTACGAATGGTTGAAGCATTCCAAGTGATGAATCGGTTCTTTTTCAAAGATCCATCGGTGACCCCCGTGAGGACTCCTTGTTTGACTGACCAATATTTTTCGTCTCCAGTCCATCCTTTTAAGTTTTTTCCGTTAAAAGGGTAAACAAACCCTTCTTTGTCAGGCTTAAACGTCACTGCGGCAGATGCTTCCGGGTAGGGGCTAGTTGAGGCGGTGAAATCTTGTTTGGGCGGGTCGAGGGGGCCGCCCAATTCCCTGACCCTTTGATTGGTCCGTTTCCGAAGCTGCTCAAGGATTTCAGCATATTTGGGATCATTTGCGTGATTGATCAATTCATCAGGGTCTTTTTTAAGATCATGCAAAAACTCGGTATTATGATCGATGTAGCGAATATATTTATGGGTCGAAGTCCGAATTCCCTCGTAAGCAGGGATCCGGTGACGAACTGCAAAGTGCTCATGAAAGGTATCAGAGCGCCAGTTTTTGGGCACCTCACCATCGACGATTGGCTTGAGACTCCGGCCGTCAAAACGCTCAGGTGAAACCAGCCCAGCCCAGTCAACAAAGGTAGCTGGAAGGTCAATATTGAGAGCGGGAAGGGTGGAGACTTTTCCCTGCTTGTCTTGAGGAACCCGTGGATCAGCGATAATCATGGGCACTTGGATAGATTCCTCAAAGTGGGACCATTTTCCGGAGAGTCCTCGATTCGCCATGTGATATCCGTTATCGGCCGAATAAACGATAATGGTATTGTCTGCGAGGCCGGCATCCTTGAGCGCTTTAAGGAAGCGACCAATCGCGTTATCGATCCCAGTGACCATACGGTAGTAGGCTCGCATGTTGGTTTGGTATTTCTCAGGGGTGTTCCAGCGCCAAAAGAACCGCTCACGAGTGATACTGGTTTGAAGAAAATCTGGGAGATTATCAAAAATGGCGGGGTCACTTAGCTTGGGGGGACCAATGTAGGTGTCTTTGTAAAGTTCGTTTGCGGATTGAGGCCAAGTAAAATGCCCGATGCCGGGACGACGATCGCCATCTTCAGCGTGACATGCGTTGAACCACATGTTGAGGGCAAAGGGTTTGTCTTTTGGCTGTCGTTTCAGGAAGTCGATTCCCTTGTCCACGATGAGATCGGTTTCGTGGCGAAGAGTTCCATCGGGAAGCTTTTTGAAGAATGGATTTCGCCCGATGACTTCAATTTCGTCAAAGTGTGCCTTCCGATCAAACTTGCGCGACGACATGACGTGCCATTTCCCAAAATAACCAGTACGGTAGTTATTTTCTCGGAGGAGGTCAGAATAGAGAACTTCAAGAGCTCTAGCTCCGACACGATCGCCATTTCCGGGGGTCCGATAACTGCGCGCAGTCATACCGGTAAGAATTGAGGTCCGGCTGGCCCAGCAAATTGGATGGCTCACAAAAGCCTGTTGGAAGCGAGTGCCTCGGGCTGCGAGCGCATCAATGTTGGGCGTTTTGACGACGGGATTTCCATAGCAACCTAAGGTCGAGACCGTCTGATCATCAGTGAAGAAAAAAACGATGTTCGGTTTTTTGGCTGCGGTAATAGCAGGAGAACTCATTGCTAGGAGCGTGCAAAAGATTTGGGAAAACCGGGTCATGTCGAGTGAAGAGATAACTTAGTGCTGCAAATTTACGAAGCTGATTACGAAAAAGTCCTAGGGCCAATTAGGTTGGTTCCCAAAGCAAGCATTTGGCAAGGATCGAAATTAGAGTGATTTAGAAAATACTGACAATGGTTTTCTCTCAACTTCCTAGAGATTACCTTTTTTAAGTTCTTTGACGGCATAATCCGCAGCACGCGCGGTAAGAGCCATGTAGGTAAGCGAGGGGTTTTGGCAACCCGCGGAAACCATAGCAGAGCCATCCGTGCAAAAAACGTTCTTAGCTCCCCAAACCTGATTGTGTTGGTTGAGGACGGATTCCTTTTCCGAGCTACCCATGCGAGCTGTTCCCATCTCGTGAATACCGAGACCAATATTTGGTTTACGATTGAAGGTTCGAACTTTTTTTGCGCCCACAGCTTCAAGCATTTCACCGGCGTCGGTCATCATGTCTTCACGCATATTCAACTCATTCTGCTGAAATTCGGCATCAGCGACGACAAGGGGAAGTCCCCATTTATCTGTTTTATCCTTACTAAGTGAAATGCGATTATTTTCGTAAGGAAGGCACTCTCCAAAGCCGCCAACAAAAAGTCCCCATGGCCCGAAGGAAGTAAGCTCTTTCTTGAAATCTGCCCCGAAGCCATCGATCCAGCGATTCCACTTGGCACGCATTCCGCCGCCTTGATAACCGAAACCGCGAAGGTAATCACCTTTAGCTTTCTCGTTGAAGTTACGGAACCGAGGGATGTAAAACCCGTTAGGACGACGACCGTAATGGATCTTGTCCTGATGAGTTTCGAGGCTGGCGCTAGCTCCGGCCCCAAGGTGGTGATCCATGAGATATCCGCCGAGCGAGCCACTTTCGTCCATCCCATCTGGAAACCGCTTCGATTGAGAATTCATCAGAATGGCAGTCGAGGCTACGGTGGACGCATTCAGGAAGATGATTTTGGCAAAGTATTCGATTGTTTCGAAGGTAATCTCGTCAATAAGCCTCACCCCAATCGCTTTCTCGGCCTTGTCATCGTAGATCACAGAGTGAACGATCGAATGGGGTCGGAGCGTCATCTTATTTGTATTGGCAGCAGCTTTCAAGGTCGCGGCCTGACTACTGAAGTAAGCTCCAAACGGACAACCGCGGCGGCAAAGGTTTCTATACTGACAGCTTGCACGACCGAGTGCGATTTGCTCTTTGGTTGGCGCGGTTAAGTGAGCAACTCGTCCGGGAATGAGGGTGCGACCCTTCCATTTTGCTTGGATAGCGGCCTTAAGGTCTAACTCTGGAGGAGTAAGATCCATCGGTGGCTGGAATTCACCATCGGGGAGTTGAGCTAGACCCTCCTCAGAGCCACTAATCCCCGCAAATTTTTCAACGTAAGAATACCAAGGAGCGAGTTCCTCGTAGGAAATAGGCCAGGGGATAGAGATACCCTCCTTTGCATTGGCCTCCATGTCGAGGGGGCTGAGGCGATAAGATTGTTTACCCCACATGAGTGATCGTCCTCCCGTGTGGTATCCTCGCATCCAGTCAAACCGTTTATTTTCCTCGTAAGGATGGTCTTCATCGTCAACGAAAAGATACGAGGCTTCAGGCCGTACGGTGTAACCCGTACGTGCCTGCTTGCTTTGTTGCTTGAGCATGTCGCGCGACGGCCTGTTCATCCAATTCAATTGCCATGGCATTGAGTTGGCAGTCTTATAATCGGCGATGTGCTTGATATCGTGACCGCGCTCAAGGACAAGGGTATTGAGCCCTTTTTCGGTAAGCTCTTTGGCAGCCCAACCACCCGACATTCCAGAGCCAACAACAATGGCATCGAAAGTGTGGGATGCTTTCCCTCTAGTATTTACATTCATTTCCTTTACTTTCGCCTTCGATCACATTGCCCAAGCCTTTTGGCCGGGTTTCAAGGGCATTGAAGCGACCCACTTACCTGGAACAAAAACAAGCTCGAGAGCTTCGGTGGCTCCGACTTCCGAGCTGCAGTAGCAAAATTTAGTAAGATCTTTGAATTGCTCGAGAAATGTTCGGCGGGGTTGCTTTCCTTCCTTTTGGGCCTTCCGCTTAAAAGCAATTGTCTCCTTATTCATCTTTGTCAGGAATCTAACCTGCTCTTCTCCACTGAGTTGTCCAATGTCTTTGCCGTGCTCTTCTTGGCAGCGATTCATCAGATCCGAAAGCCCCTTGATGATCACCTCTTGATCCGCTTCTTCGAGGCAGTCCTTAACGATGACTTCAATCCAGCCCGGGACTCCAGCATCGATCGCGCCAGGGGTATCAGTTCGCGGGATGATGGCTTCGGCGATGAGTGCAACTTGAGCTCGTTGCCCAGGTCGGAAGAAAGTTAGCTCAGCGGGATCAAAGGGTTCACCCATTTTCGCGAAGGCACTTTCTGGAAGAGCGATACTTCCCCCCATCGAGGCGGCCATCATTTTCATTAATTCTCTGCGTTCCATGGTATTCTATTCTTCAAGTGTGAGGGGCGCGCAAAAAATGATCGAGCAGAAATGCCATGTTAGGATTTTTATTTCGTTCACTTCTCCTTCAAAGCCTTTGATCTTTTAACGCCCATGTTCACATCGGCTTAAAGGGTTTGCTATAAACTGGGGCACTTTAACGAAGCGGGACCTTCACTGTTAAGTTGGTGTTATTTTCCCCACTAGTAGCTTCGTCCCCAAATCGCGCGCGATTTGGTTGGTTTGCCAGTCATAAAGCAAGGAGTATCAGGTTCATCTTGCCGATCGATGGGAAGGCAACGAATCGTAATCTTGAGCCTTTTAGAAATCTCTTCTTCCTCCTCACGCGTCCCAGCCCATGGCGTAACAAGCCAGCCGGGGTTTGGATTAGAATCTTCCCAATGCTTCTCAAAATAAGCGAGGTCCGTGCACGCGGTAATGTTTTCATCTCTAAATCGGCGAGCTCGATCAAGCAGCGACGTGTGAATGTCGTCTATAATTTCGACTACTCCGAGAAGGAATTCCTCTTGGCTGATGAAGCTCTTTTCGTTGGGAGTCTGATCGCGTCGCTGGAGACAGACTTTTCCCTCCTCAAGATCTCGAGGTCCGATTTCAACTCGAAGCGGGACACCTTTTTTGACCCACTCCCATTTCTTTACGCCTCCGCCCAGATCGCGCTTATCAACATGGACCCGAAGGGGCTCCTTTCCGTAACAATGATCGCGGAGCTGTGTCGCAAGAGCTTCGCATGCCTCTATGATGGCATTACGTGAATCCTCTTTTGGTGTGACTGGAACAATCACAATTTGCTGGGGTGCGATTCTAGGTGGGAGAACTAGACCATCATCATCCGAGTGAGCCATGATAAGGGTTCCAACAAGACGAGTAGAGACCCCCCAAGAAGTTGTGTGAACATGTTGTTCCTTGTTGTCACGATCCACAAATGTGATGTCTTGAGCCTTTGCAAAATTTTGCCCGAGATAGTGGGAGGTTCCAGCTTGAATCGCCTTTTTATCCTGCACCATAGCTTCAACAGTTAGGGTGGACTCGGCGCCAGGGAAACGTTCAGCCTCAGTTTTTTCTCCCATAATCACAGGGATCGCTAGAAGGTCTTGAAGAGCATCGGCATAGAGTTGATGGATCATCTTGGTTTCTTCTAAAGCCTCTGCCTTAGTCTCGTGGGCAGTGTGGCCTTCTTGCCAAAGGAATTCAGCCGTTCGAAGAAAAAGGCGTGGGCGCATTTCCCATCGCATAACGTTAGCCCACTGATTGATCAGAAGCGGAAGGTCGCGGTAGGAATTGGTCCAGCGAGAAAAAGCGGCACCAATAATGGTTTCAGAAGTAGGGCGAATGACGTAAGGTTCGGCAAGTTTGCCGGTCGGAACCATCTTAGTTTTCCCGGTTTCAGGGTCTTTCTCGGTCTCAAGTCGGTGGTGGGTGACTACTGCGCATTCTGTCGCGAAACCTTCAGCATGCTCAGCTTCTTTTTCAAGATAGGAAAGCGGAATCAAAAGGGGGAAATAAGCATTTTGATGCCCGGTCGCTTTGAATCGTCCATCAAGATCACGCTGGATTGCTTCCCAAATCGCAAAGCCCCATGGCTTGATGACCATGCATCCGCGGGTCTCGGAATTTTCCGCAAGATCGGCAGCGCGGACAACTTGTTGATACCACTCGGGAAAGTTCTCCGTTCGCGTGGGTGTGATTGCATTTTTTGGCTTTGCCATTACGCGCGCAGGATTAGGGAAAGTCCCAGCAAGGCAAAGGAAAAACGAGGTTTGGATTCAGAGAAGATTAGCAGATTGATGCAGCGCCTTGCCAATTTGATTGTGATTTTCTAAAGTGTCGACGTGCAAAGCGATCTTCGCGCCGTTCTCCAATACGTCCCGTTCTTCCGTGGAAAGATCTTCGTGTTAGTGATCGACGCTGCTAGGATGCCGGAACTGGCTCTCGCAGAATCCCTTCTTGATCTAATTGCGCTCCAGCAAATTGGGGTGAAGTTAGTGCTAGTCTCTGTCGGGACTGGCAAAGCTCAGATTGAACAACTCTTGATAGATGGTGAGCTGAAGTGGCAGTCAACTGAGTTCGAAAAAGATCAAGTTGAATCAATTTTGAATCGTGGTCAATTGGCTCTGATACAGGAGTCTGAACTGGAAAATCTCGGAAATGAGTTAGTCGAATTTGCGAGTTCGCTAGGGGCCTTTAAGTTGATTGTGTTTCTTTCGGAGCAGGTTTCAGGTGGGAATGCCATTTCAAGCGAGGATGCTCGCAAGTGGCAAGGTGAGGGGCAAGCCATCTTGCACCGCGCTGCTGAAGTTTGTATTCTCGGTGTTCCCCGTGTTCATCTCCTGAACGAGAATCATCAGGGCGTGCTGATGGACGAGCTTTTCTCGAATGAAGGTGTCGGGGTGATGGTTTACGCCGACGACTATCTTTCCATCCGGCCGATTGCCCCCGACGATATTTCAGAACTTCTTGCAATGGTAGGACGTTCCATGCGTGATTCCCACCTTGTTCCACGTTCTTACGAAGAAATTGAAAATTCGCTCGATGACTTTCTCGTAATGACGATTGATGGCAATGTGGTGGGGTGCGTAGCATTACATTGCTTGGTCGATCCCAAATGCGCTGAGATCGCCTGCCTCTACGTCAAACAAAGTCATGGCGGTCAGGGTTATGGCCAATTACTTGTAAAAGCTGCCGAACAGCGTGCTCTTGAAATGGGAATCCCTTGGGTTTTTGCGCTCAGCACTCGGGCAATCGATTTTTTCCTAGATCAGTTGGGATATGAGTCCTGTCCAATCGAAGTAATACCAGCATCCCGGCAGGAAAGACTGAGATCGACCAATCGGGAATCTTTGGTAATTCGCAAGACTATATCCTCATAAACTATTTTTCGAGAAGCCCTGCAGACAATCGCTGAACAGTTTGGGAATCAATGAGGAAATAACTCGGATTTGTATCAGTCTTCCCGAAGAGAAGCTTGTTCGATTGGCCCTCGATAATTTTTGAGATTTTAAGTTCGCGTTGCACTGTTCCGATCGGTTTCCCGTTATCATCGATCTCCTCAACTAGAACCGCAATCACAAGATCGGGTTCGATGAGTCGGCTTGCTGCATCCTCGACTACGGGGCCAATCCATTTCTTGACCTCAATATCTGTAAGCTTCTTGAGGAGTTTCTCGGCTTTATTTATGTTGAGAAGCGCGGTGACATTCTTATTTGATCGAGTTGCTGACCATTCGGAGGCATAGAAGTTATAACTGAGATTTAGGGGGGGCTCGCCTTTTTTCTTAATGGAGAGACCATTAACCTCAAATCGATTAATATTCCAAAGGCGTTCTCCTCTCCATTGGTAGGCTTCAAGTGGCATCTGGCCAATAACTTCTGCACCAATTTCAATCACGTGGGGAGTATAATCTCCCTGTTCGTCGAGCCGGTTTACGAAAAAATGTCGCGCGTTTACCTTTCCTAGATGGAGGCTGACATCGTTAAAGTTAATCACCTTAGGCTTGTCGAGACCCAGCAACTCCAGTCCAGTTGCACGGCTGTTTAAGTTATTACCAGGACGGGCTACGATTTGCAGTTCGGGGGGTTTCTGGCCTTGCAATCCTGCCTCGTAAGCTTCTTCAGAGATCTCTAGCGGACGACCGTTGTTTGCGCGACGAGCAAAGTATTGAGGGCGGAGTTTTTCGCCGACAACGAAGTTTGCCGTTTTGCTGTCTTTAAGATTGATTGAAATCTTTCGGATAGGTCGATCAAGACCGTATTCGGATGGATCGGTTGAGGCGTCGTTCGTGAAACCTTTCACTTCATTTTTGAAAAGAGCCTGAAAGAGCTCGTTGATTTGGAAAATATTGGCAGGGCCATCGTATTTAGGTCCTCCTGAGGATCCGAGATCTTCATGCGATACCATTGCATACCACCGTCGTGCGCGCTCATGAGGATTCATCTCGAGGTCAAGGCCCACCTTACGACCCGTGAAGTCGCTAATCTTGATCGATTCCACCTGCCTAACCTGAAGGGAAGTCATTGTCCGGCTACGAATTGAATTCACGCTGCGGGGAATGTTATCAAGAATAGTCCCTGGTCCTTTTGGAACCAAAAGAACGGCTGATCGTTTTTTATCGGGCGCTTCCGAGACGACCACCGGAATCGTCGAAACTTGATCATTTTCTGGCGGATAAAATATCGCTCTGACCGGGTTACTCAGGGAGCCATCTGGGAGAATGTATCGAACGCTAATCGTGTAATCAATATTTTCTGGGAGAGGGTCGGGAAGTGCGAGAGCTGATTCATCGAGAACCGCGTTTGCTTGAAGGGCCGCTAAGCCTCCAAGAATCTTAGCGATTGTTGCGGGACTGCTTGCAAGTTCGTAGGGTTTCGTGATCTTCCACTCATCGTTTTTGGAAAGACCTTCCCGCTTTATCGTTATTTCGGAGTTTTTCTCTATGAAAGTAATTTCTCCAGCAAAGGCCGGGGAGTTGTAAAAGACTCTATGGTCTCGAAATAGCCGCAATCCCCCAGAGAAGAGGTCCCTCATTTTCACGGTCCTTAGCTTAGGATCCGCGAAGTCGGAGCAGACATAAAGGTAGCTTTCTTCACCCCCTTCCGCCGGTTGTATGATGAGAGTTGGGAAACTTGGAGGAGCTTTTGTTGGATCTTCGGATTTAAAGTTGGGGTCAAAGCCGCGCCAGCTTGTATATCGACCCATCTTGAAGTGGCACAGGGTTCCCCCTTTTTTATCAAATAACTCGACCTCGATTTTATCCTTTCTGAGTCCAAATTCAGCTAGATCTTCTACGTCGTCACGCTCGATCACATCTTCAATTTGCAGGCGGGCCGCAAAATCAATGAGCGAACGAACAGTGCGTGCGTCGGCATAGTCATCCCACGGCTCTTTAATACGCCAAACTCCACCGGCCTTGATGATTTCAGCACGGGTTCCATCGCTATTGAGAATATGGATGCCTCCCACGTTAGCTGGATCGAATTGATAAACATTTTCCCCAGACTTCAGTGGGGGAGCCCCCATGATGAAGTCTAAATTACCATGCCGTTGGTGCATCACTGCGAGAAACCCCAAACTAGCAGTGATAAGGCTTATAAAAAGGGTGGGGAGAACTCTCATGTGAAAGAAGATTAAGCGCGGCGTATATTCCAAACAAACAACGCAGTCAGGAATAGACCGACTGGAATGAAAAAGAGGACGATATTACCGAGGAATTTCACCTCATCCTTAATTAGATTAAGTTTTCGTCGCTGCAGGGTTCTCGGCCCAATCCCTATTAATTCTTCACGCCCAAGAAGCCAATAAGTTGAGTTTTTCACAAAGTCGAGCTGCTCGTTACCCAGACGGGTAGGATCTAAGAAGTCAGAGGTCGAGAGAACGATCATTTTCGAGATATTGGGTGCTGTATTATCGGCATTAGCATTACCTCGGATAACGGCGGCGCCTATCGAGAGGGGACCGCTGTAGTCAGCATCATCGTCATATTTCGGATTTCCTTCTTTGTAGTTAGTCTCGCCCCAGAAATCAGCCGCTGTCTCAATGAGACTGTATGCTTGGATTCGGTTGGTCACGAGATCTTCGGCACCCTCCCTAACCTCAAGGCTGCCTACACGCCCTTCAAAAGGAACAGATTTCATCTCTAGATTTTGATTAATGCCAAGTCCGGCGCCTGCTGTAAAAGTAGCGAGAACTTGATTCTCAGTCCGGCCATTCCGGGTGCGAATAATCCGATCATCGCGCGGAGTCACACCATTTTTGCGCAAGAAGGCCCGCAAATTAACAGGTCGGGCAGTTGGGTTTAGGTATGCGATAATCGATGATGAAGGACGTTTCCAGTAGTTCTCAAGGACATCAATTTCATTGCGCTCGAAATCATATTCGGGTGCCACGATAACCAGCCCCTCAGCATTGTCGGGAATCTTGTCGATCTGAGAAATCTTGAGGGGAAGTAGAAGGACATTTTGCTTTTGCAAAGCTTCACTGATGACCTGTAGAGGTGATCCAGAAACAGTAACCTCCAGGTCGCTTTTGTCTTCAACAAGATACATGATGCGAGGTTTTCCCTCGATCGCAGATTGCAGCATTGAACTGAGTAGGTCCTCATCTTGATAGCCAACTAACCGTCTTTGGTTGTTCGCATCGGTCCGATTAATCACCATCGAACTTGCAGGGAGATAACGCAAATGACTAGTCACGTCTTCGGTCGCCTCGATTGACCTAGCTGCTGCTCCCTGTCGGGCGTCGATAATGAAGATGTCATCCTCAAAAAGCCTATCGGCCAGCAGGTCGCCATAATTATTTTGAATCTCAAATGCGCGATCTTTGTCTCGGATGGGATCGAGGTATTCTAGTTTGACTTTACCGTTTGAGAGCCGTTCATATTCCTGGACGACCGGTCGAAGACGGGAGTAGTGAGGGGAGGTTTTCCGGAGTGCAGCAATGATCTTGATTGGCATTTCCCGCTCCTGCACACCCGACGAGACGAGAAGCTTTCGGGTTGCGTCTGAAAGAGTGAAATCGTTGCTCTGAGTTAGATCGAATCGCGTGTGGTAAGTTAACGTGAGGTAGTAAATCGAGCTCAGTGAAAGGAGCGCAAAAATCACCTGGAGAATTGCGCGTAACCCCAACCCCAGCCGCCTAACGGGTTGGGGCGGTGGCGCCATATCAAAATTGGAATCTGTATCAGCCATAGTCGCTAGCAATCAGGGTTTCCAACGTCGGAAATCCAAGAGATGAAAGGTGAGGAATATGAAGAAAGCACTTGTTGATAAATAGAAAACAATTGTTCTTGTATCAATAAGGCCACGAGAAAATTCACGGAGGTGGTTTTGGGAAGAGATGAACTCAAAGAAAGGTGCAGCAGGAATCTGATCTCCAAATAATAGGGGGATAAACCCCAAAAAAATATGAAAGATAAGAATCGCGGTGCAAACTACCCCGGCGATAATCTGACTCGAGGTCAGGGCCGAAGCTAGGCAACCGAAGGCGGTGAAGAGCATTCCCATCAGGGCAATTATAGAAATAGCACCTACCAATTCTCCATTTGTGAAAGGAGGCGGCACATCAGTCACGACAGTGAAAAGGTAAAAGTGAACGACCGCCACAATCCAGAGAGAAAGGAAGGTCGTATACGCGGCTGAAAACTTCGATAAAATTACCTGCCAAGTGCGGACCGGAGCTGTGAGGAGCCCCTCAATAGTCCCTGAACGATTCTCTTCAGAAAACAGCCGCATGGTAAGGACTGGAAACAAAAAGAGAAAATAAATCCCAAAAATTGGGGAAGTAAAGGTGACAAAAACAAGGCTTTCGGGAATAGCATTATCCGAAAACTGCTTGAAGGTAGCAGTGAGAGCGAAGCCTTGCATTAGGGCTGCAAAGCATAGAATGAGCCAACCGAAGGGACTGAGGAAATATGATTTTAACTCCTTGAAATAGAGAATCCGAAAAATACGCATGAGAATGATGACTTAATCTTTGCGGGTAAGTTCAATAAAAACCTCTTCGAGGGTGCCAATCCGGCGGCTCAGAGAACGGAGGGGCCACTTTTTTTCGGCAGCCAGATTTGCAATCTTTAAGCGGGTGTCGGTTTTCGGTGCCGCAAAGACAGTGAAACGATTCCAGTCCCCTTGAAGTGATTCGCCGACTACACGAGTGATCTCTTCGAATTCTGTCATGATCCCTTCGACCTCGCTTCTTGGAGCTTTGAGTTCCACGGTGACTCGCCCAGCCCTTCGCATCGAGCTGACAAGGTTCTCTGGTGTGTCGGCAGCCTTAATCTTACCTTCATCGATAATTACAACCTTGTTACAGGTCATTTCGACTTCGCTTAAAATATGGGTCGAAATTAGGATAGTGTGTTTTTCACCAAGATTTTTGATTAGGCTACGAATCGCTCGGATTTGATTTGGATCTAGGCCGTTCGTAGGCTCGTCCAATATGAGCAAATCTGGCTCATGAATAAGTGCATCCGCGAGCCCTACCCGCTGACGGTAGCCCTTGGAAAGAGTCTTGATCATTTTTCGGCGGACATGAGTGAGACCACAGGTTTCCATGACCTCGGACAAGCGCTTGCGAAGGCGACTCCTCGATAGTCCCTTAAGACCTCCACGGAATCGAAGGTATTCTTTCACCCTCATATCTGTGTAAAGGGGCACATTTTCAGGCATGTAGCCAATCCGCTTCCGCACCTCGAGGGACTCACGAAAAATATCTTTCCCTGCAATCCGTGCCGCACCCGACGTCGGCGGCAGGAAGCCAGTTAACATTTTAAGAGTAGTTGACTTACCTGCGCCGTTAGGCCCCAAAAAGCCGACTATTTCTCCCCGAGTGACCTCGAAAGAAATTTGATCGACGGCCTTGTGGCGTCCATAGCTTTTACTGAGATTTGAAATCTCGATCATGTTTTTTTTAGAGAATCGGTGGTGTGGGTTGACTCGCTCTGATGTGCGGATTACCTAACGGTATTGTTTAGGCTGTTCCAAGCATGAAAGTCATTCTACCGCGATAAACGTTCTTTCCTAATAACACATGTCCTCACATATCTCGCCCCGGCTAAATGCCGAACTTTTGGAGAAAAAATATGAACAATGGAGCGCGGACCCGCGCTCTGTTGAGGAAAATTGGGCTGCCTTTTTCGAGGGATTTGAACTCGGGGCAACGGTCCCCAAGAAAGGAGGAACTAAGGGAGTGCCTGCGGTGGGAGATGATTCAGCTCGTCTTGACCAGCCTCTTTCTGAGGAACAACTCTCATTCCGGGGGAAAATTGTCAGTTTGGTCTACAATTATCGGACCCTCGGCCACACTCAGGCTCACATTAATCCCTTACAAGACTCTGGGCCAGTAAACCCGCGTCTTGAGTTGAAGGCATTTGGATTCACGACCGAAGACTTGGATCGGGAAGCTGCGACCCAGTTTTTCAGGGAAGGGCAGACAAATAAGTTAAGCGATTTAGAAGAATCGCTC
The DNA here is from genome assembly GCA_022424905.1 of Akkermansiaceae bacterium. Taxonomy (GTDB): domain Bacteria; phylum Verrucomicrobiota; class Verrucomicrobiia; order Verrucomicrobiales; family Akkermansiaceae; genus SW10. Next base: position 21,396 of record JAKMGP010000185.1, read on the forward strand.
AAAAGGACTTATTCGGGAAAGATCGGCTTTGAATTCATGCACATCCATAATACGCAGGTCCGTGATTGGATTCGGCGACGGATCGAAGATAAGGTTTACGCTTCACCGATTAGCAACGACGATAGCAGGAAGGCGCTTCGGTGGTTGATGGAATCTGAGCTTTTTGAAAGTTTCCTGGGTAAGAAATTCCTCGGGGAGAAGAGGTTTTCTTTAGAGGGAAGCGAGGGGCTCATGATCCTTTTGAATCGTATTCTGGAAGGTTGCCCTTCTTCAGGAATCAAGGAGATAGAGATGGGAATGGCCCACCGGGGACGTCTCAATGTCCTCGCTCACTTCGTGAAGAAGTCTATTTCCACGCTCCTTTACGAATTTACACCAAATTACGTTCCTGATCTCGTTGCGGGCGACGGAGATGTTAAATACCACCTTGGCTACGAAAAAGTTCGTAAATTAGAAGATGGAGAGGTCCGCGTAAGCCTCGCGGCTAACCCGAGCCATCTTGAAGCAGTCAATCCAGTTGTCGAAGGAAAGGCCCGGGCCCGCCAGCGTATGATTGGAGATGATGGCGCAAAGACTGACCGGAAAGTAGTTCTTCCTCTTTTAATCCATGGGGATGCCGCTTTTGCGGGCCAGGGGCCAGTTGCTGAGGTTCTTAATCTCTCGCAACTTGGTGGTTACCGGACCGGTGGGACCATTCACTTGGTCGTGAACAATCAGATTGGATTCACAACCATGCCTGAGGATGCTCGTTCTTCTTCTTATGCGACCGACGTTGCCAAGATGATTGAAGCACCAATTTTGCACGTAAATGGAGAGCGCCCAGAAGAATTAATTTGGGCGGCGGAATTCGCTCTCGAATTCCGCCAAATTTGGGGCCGCGATGTTGTGATCGATATGTATTGCTACCGTCGTCAGGGTCATAACGAGACTGACCAAGCAGCATTCACCCAGCCTCACATCTATCGTAAGATTTCAGGGCGCAAGACCGCTGGCCAACTTTATCTCGACGAGTTGATTGCCTCCTCAGTTCTTACGGTCGGAGAAGGGCAGGAACTTCACGACGAAATCTGGAACGGGCTTGACGCTGGGCTCGAAGAGATGCGTAAGAATGAACAGGAAGGGAACCTTAATATTTATACTGGGTCCACTGCAGAGACACAGCCGCCGTATTCCAATGATCCGGTCGTGACTGGGATTTCGCTAGATCGCCTTCAGCATATCGGAAAAGTCCTTACCACGATTCCAGAAGGATTTCAGCTACATCCAACGCTTGCTAAGCGCTTTGTGCCACGCCGCGGCGAAGCCCTGCTAAATGGAGGCCCGTTCGACTGGGCCTTTGCAGAGGCTCTCGCCTTTGGTGGCTTGTTAACTGAAGGTTTTCCTGTAAGGCTTTCGGGTCAGGATTGCCGGCGAGGAACCTTTAGTCAGCGCCACGCGGTTTTATATGATTACGAAACACGAGAGCGTTACGTTCCTCTGTGCAACCTTAGCGATGATCAGGAGAAGTTCTGCGTCTATAACAGTCTCCTTTCTGAAGCTGCTGTGCTTGGATTCGATTATGGTTACACCCTTGGTTGCTCGAAAATGTTGATTATCTGGGAGGCACAATTTGGTGACTTCGCGAATGGGGCTCAGGTATTGATCGATCAATTTATTTCTTCTGCAGAATCAAAATGGCAAACTCCAAGCTCGCTCGTAATGCTTCTGCCTCATGGGTATGAGGGGATGGGTCCCGAGCATTCCAGCGCCCGACTCGAGAGATTTTTACAACTATGTGCCGAGAAAAACATGATCGTGGGTAATTTTACAACACCCGCTCAATATTTCCACGCCCTACGTCGCCAGAAACATTCTCCGACTCGAAAGCCCTTAATCGTGATGACCCCCAAGAGTCTATTGACTAATCCACGAGCGGTCTCGCAGGTTGAGGACTTCCTTGATGACACTTCATTTCAGGAGGTACTCCCTGACAATTACGGGTTCGAAAAGCCAGAGAACGTCTCCCGTGTCGTCTTCTGCTCTGGTAAAGTCTACTACGATATTCTGGCCTATCGGGAAGAAAACGGAATCAAGAATGTTGCGATCGTTCGTATCGAGCAGTTATATCCATTCCATATCGAAGCGCTTAAGCAGGCAATCAGCCCATACAGTTCCGCGAAGAAGTTCGTCTGGTGCCAAGAAGAACCTCTCAACATGGGAGCTTGGAGTTACATCCAGCCCCGACTCAAGAAGGCCACTGGCAGGAGAGCTCGGTATGCGGGCCGCGATCGTGCCTCAAGTCCTTCTACAGGTTCCAAAGCCGTCCATAAACGCGAGCAAAAGATGCTCTGCGAAGAAGCCTTTTCAGTTTAACAGACCAATGCCCTACCAAATAAAAATCCCCTCAGTCGGAGAATCAGTCGTCTCCGCGCTTGTTGCAAGATGGCATATCGCCGACGGGGCTAGTGTTGAAAAGGGGCAAGTTCTTGTCACACTTGAGACAGACAAGATTTCGAATGAGCTGGAGGCTGAAGTTGCCGGAAAGATCTCGGTCACTATTCCTGAAGGTGAAGAAGTCGAGATTGGGACAGTGATCGGCTCGATCGACGAAGCCGCTGTAAGTGAGGTCGTTCCTTCCTCAGAACTGGCTCAATCCCCACCAGAGAAATCCTCAGCAGAAACGCTAGGATCTAAGGGCGAAAGAATCGATATCACCGTTCCGGCTGCCGGCGAGTCTATCACATCAGCCACCGTAGCAGCTTGGGCGGTATCCAATCATGATTACGTAGAGAAAGGGCAGTCTCTTGTTTCGCTGGACACAGACAAAGTCTCGAGCGAGTTGGAGGCAGAAGTTTCCGGAATCGTTACGATCGAAGTCGCCGAAGGCGCTGAAGTCTCGATTGGCGAGAAGTTGGGATCTATCGAGATTTCCACGGCGCCGATCTCATCGAACCCTCAGGCTCCATCACCCGAGTTGACCAGCCTTGAATCGCCGGGCACGCAGGGCTCACTGCCTACTACGTGCATCTCGAATCCGGACGGTGAGAGCGATGAACCGAGGGTGACTCGAAGGAAAATGACGCCTCTTCGTCGTAAAATTGCCCAACATTTGGTGAATGCCCAGCAGACGGCTGCTATCCTTACGACTTTTAACGAGGTCGATATGACTGAAGTCATGAAGTTGAGGAAAGCGGTTCAAGAGGAGTTTGTTGCTAAGCATGGTGTGAAACTTGGCTTCATGTCTCTTTTCACGAAGGCGGTTGTTCAAGCCCTCAAGGATATCCCTTCCATTAATGCACGCATCGAAGATGACCACATTATCGAGAATCATTTTCATGATATTGGAATCGCGATTGGAACTGAGAAGGGGTTAATTGTTCCTGTCGTTAGGGATTGCGACCAAAAATCTTTTGCGCAAATCGAGAAAGATATTATCGAATACGCGCTCCGATCAAAAGAAGGAAAGATTGAACTTTCAGATCTTTCCGGAGGCGTCTTCACAATTTCTAACGGAGGTGTTTACGGCTCGCTGTTGAGCACTCCGATCCTGAATCCCCCCCAGAGTGGAATTCTTGGTATGCACACCATCCAGCAACGCCCAATGGCGGTGAACGGCAAGGTGGAAATTCGACCAATGATGTATCTCGCCTTAAGTTATGACCATCGTCTTGTTGACGGAAAAGAAGCGGTCAGTTTTTTGATCCGGATAAAAGATTGCCTAGAAAATCCAACCCGAATGATGCTGGAGATGTGATCTCGGCTCACCGATCGATGTTGTGTTGAAAAACGTCATATGGAGCTGGGGGTTACTCTCGATCTGGCCACAAGAGGTCGTCCTCGGTATAAGGAATCTTGTCTGGTCCTGCGGATCGGAGTTCTAAGAGTTTTCGAGAAATCGGATGGGGAATTAACGGCGAATTCCAGCGATCTACCAGTTGTCCTTTTCCGTTTAAAGCTGAACCATTTTTGGCCAGAAAAGGCATTCGGTGCGAATTATTCCCGTGAAGGAAAAGAACAAGATCTTCATTGGTAGAATAGTCCGCAGTATCTCGCTCTTTGACTAAGAGAAAAACACTATCGATATAATGGGCCATCATTGCGAGATCCTCCACAGCCGAGGTATTTTCCCCAGCATATCCCGCCAACATTGTATCCGAGAGAACGGAATCAGCGGGCTCTTCTGAGAAGACAGGATCGCCATATACCCTCGGAGCACCGTCTAGCGTTTCAAGCTCGGCCCCACGTTGGCTAATTAACACGCCCAGAATGATGAGGGCCACGCAAGCTCCAAAGATCCGTAAATTCATCTAATAGGCATCAGGTTTCAAAAAGCCTATCGGCAAAGTCGAGGGATCGCGCGGCTCGGCATCCCTAACATCATAAAAATTGCTAAGATTCGGAAGAACCTGCTCGAATTTTGCCCGTCCCTCCAGCCCAAACCAAAGGAGTAATTCGGCGACAAGTGCGTCGACCGAAGTTGTTGGAAGAATTCGTCCGCCACGACCAACGTCATCCGGCGAATCAAAGGCGAGGCTGGGGAATCGGCCGAGGACTTGCCCCCCACTAACAGGGCCTCCCATCACAAATTGATTACCACCCCAAGCATGGTCCGACCCCGAGCCATTCGAACGAAGAGTGCGGGCAAAATCCGACGCCGAAAATGTAATCACAGAATCAGCGAGCCCACAGTTTTCAAGCCCCTTTTGAAATGCGGCAAGGGCCGGAGTAAGCTCAGCGAGAAGGTCTTGCTGAGGTTGAATGAGTGAGCTGTGGTGATCCCACCCTCCACGGGAAACAAAAATGGTCTGCCGCCTCAATCCAAGTTTGGCGCGGAGCGCAATAGTTTTGAGGGTGGCTAAAAGGTTTCGTCCAATCCCGGAATCGGGGAAAACAACCCCAGAAAAATCTTCCTGAAGAGCGTCAAATTCACCTTGAATAAACTCTTGTTGATCGAGGCTTTGGTCCGTGAGCTCAGCAAAGGCTTTTTCCATCAGATTAGCGTAACGCTGCTCCATCATCGACCGGAGCGCGAGATTTTTAAGGGCAGTGGGATGGTTGGTTCCACTCTTTTGGGAAAAAGTCAAAGCACCCCGACTGGTCATTACAAATTGCTGGGTATTTCTACCCACTTGAAAAATATTATTACCAGCGAGCGAGATGCTCATTGAAGTCCTTGAGCCCCCATTTGACTGATCGTGCAAGATATCAGCGACGCGCCCGGCCCATCCAGTTAAGTTAACATCACCTTGTGGTAATGAGGTCTGCCACTGCTCGGCTTGGTCGCTGTGGGAAAAGAGACCACGGGGTCGGGGCTTGAGGCGATCATTATATTCGCTCTTCGTCATCGGCTCGATGAGGGTTCCGATATTAGAGATAAAGGAAAGTCTTCGCGGTCCCTCGGGTGTCCCGCTTCCATTAAAGAGCTCTTGCAGCTCACCCATGGAGGGATGAATCGCATATTCTTGCCCGTCACCGGTTACGACCTGACTCAAAGGCAGTAGGGACTGACGAGGGAGAGCGAGGTTGGTTCGAGTTGCTGCATAATCCGCATATCGTGTCGTGTCGTTAGGTACGAGAACGTTATAGGAATCAATTCCACCGTGGAGATAGAGACACACCAGCGTCTTCCGGTCTTCTGAATCAGTTGGTAGATCTGCCGCAACTGCATTATTAGCCACCTTGAGACTCAGAAGAGTCGACATAATAGAGGCTGATCCCAGAGCTGCACAGGCGCTTTCGCCAAGGAAGGAACGACGAGAGATTTTTTCAAGTGAAGACATATTAGTATCTATCAGTCTAGCGTTGCACAGTCCCCTCGGGTGACATCATGGCGAGGTAAAGTGCAAGGCGAGCTTTTTCTACAGGGTCAGAGATTGTGGTGTTAGCGAGGTTGGATTTAATGATGGACCTAGTCTTGGCCTTCATACCTCCAGCACAAACAACAATATTGAGATAGTCTAGAAGGGTATCAGAATCTTCAAGGTGAGGCATAAAATCCTCGTAACTAGGCACGAAATGATAGCGCCCATTGATACGAAAGCCTCGGTCGGCTATCTCCCAAAAGCGATTAGGGACCGATATGAGCGTGTAGGAATTGGCGATTTCAAAAGCCGGACCATCTAGGCCTGCTGAGCCAAGGCTGCCGGGCGGCGAGTAGTCTGGCCGATAGAAATTAAATACCGTTGGCGAGTTCATCGGCATTTGAAGAGTGTCATCAAAGTAGTTTCCATAATCCCACCAGACGACATCACCAGACCGATTCATTTTGGTAAGCTTTGCGAGATGCATTGTGCGGATTACAGGCTCACGGAAAAGCCCGAACCTAGGTGAAGTAGCGACAGCCGGATCACGAGCCTCTACATCCATTAAAATCGCTTTTACTACCGAGCCGAGGTCACCCCGAACCCCTTTTCCATTATCGGTAAAGATCGAGGAGACCCGCTCCACATAGGATGGCGTTGGATTACTCGTCACAAGGAATTGGATCAGTGAACGAGAAATGAAGGGAGCACAATTTGGATGCTCAAAAAGATGCCTGATAGCATCACGAATATCCTGCATTCCATTTTCTTTGTTTGGAGTTCTGGCAGGTATGATAAAACCATTGAGCAACCTTTTCTCGCCAAAGTCATGTTTGGCAGGGAAGAGCTCCATTGGCACAAGATGCTCCTGATCCTGTTTAATTTGAATACCCCAGCCGTTGTTAGCGAACCAGAGACCTGTCATCACTCGCGCCAACTCAGTGATGGCGTCGTTATCGTAAGTGGCGATTTGATCGCCTTTATCATCAAGCTTATATGTACCATTCTGGTTAAGTTCCCAGAGACCGATCGTGAATAGTTGCATGACCTCCCTCGCGTAATTTTCGTCAGGATAGCGATTGATAGAAGGATCAGGTGGCAAATTACCAACGTGTGAAAGATAGCGCCCCATGTTGGCATCAAGGGTTACTCCCATCAATAGGTCGTAGTAGTTGCCGAAAGCATACTCAACAAGTCTGTCGTAATAGCGGGCAAGACTGCGAACGTTTTGGTCAATGCTTCCATCTTGGCGCGAAATCACAAGAATCTGCGATAATGCAAAAGCAACTCTTTGGCGGAGTTGGTCAGGGCCCGAAATTGCGGCGCGAGCAAAAGCTGTCTGAAGGTTTTCATCCTCAATTCGTATATCATTATTAGTGCGGTAGGTCTTATCGATCCGGGCGCCATTCAAGTCATCCTCGATCTCTTTAATGTAGCTTTCATGGTAGGTTATTGGTTGGGTTTCGATCTGTGTGTCGATCCAACCCTCGATGCCTTGTCTCCGAACATCTTCAATCTCAGACATGGTTGGTCCAAACGAACCTTGGAGTAAAAGACGAGAAGCCTCAGTGCGCGTTGGAGTAGCGACAGAAAGACCCTTCAATAAAGATACTCGATTGGCGAATCTCTCCAGAAAAACTGCCTGGTCGCCAGCGATTTCCCCATCTGGGGTTCCGTCTCCATTTTCATCGTAGCTTACTGGACGCCCGAGGGAATTGGATGCTGAAGATGCGGAGCCAAGAACATTTTCTTCCCAGTCATTCAAGCCGTCTGAATCGAGATCGCGATCCGAGACTGAAACGCGAAAGAATTCGCGAGGGCCAGCTAAGGGGAGAGTAAGATTGAAGTCGCTTCCATCCAAGGTGAGATCGTCCTGAGATAGTCTAAACTCTTTAAGGTTGGTCGAGGAGAAGACGTGTTGTGATTTCAAAATCAATCGGGGGAAGCGAAGATTGATTGAATGAGGCACTTCGGAATTTTCAGCGATGATTCTAAAGCTTGATTTAGAATCAAAAGGGTCGGTGCCCAGTTTAGCTTCATCTTCGTTAGTGAGTCCGTCTCCGTCTTCGTCGTCGGCTGGTTTTAGATCTCCTACTCCAAATCTAGCCTCCCAGAGATCCGACATGCGATTGTTATTCAAGTCGGTAACCCCAATATCCTTCTGATGATAACGTGGTGGCATCGAATCCGCTGAGTTTGGATCTGTGAATTGGGCTGCTTCCTGGAAGTCATTGACACCATCGCCATCACTATCCCTCTGAGAGGGGTCAGTTCCCAAAATTGATTCGAGAAGGTTTGAAAGACCGTCGGAGTCTTTGTCGATTAGAGCGTCAGAAGAGTTATTAGCGGCAAGTCCATGGATGAGTTCAAATGAGTCACTCATTCCATCATTATCCGCATCCGCGCAATGAGCGAGTCCATTGAGCCTTTCTACTGGAGTCGTTGAACGGTAGAGTTGCAATCCCTGACTAAGGCCTATTTTTGAACTTCCTGAATCATTACCGATCCCCCAAGTTGCTGATTGATCTGTCAGTGAAGGATCAGCTTCACAACCCACAAATTCGTGCTCGGCGATAGTCGTGCCCGACTTTTGATTAATAATCGAAAAGTTAACCTTCCAATCGTTACTCTCGCCTGGAGTCTTTATCGCTTGGACTTGGAAGGTGAGTGGATCAGAGGTGTCGCAGGAGCCAAATCCCGTAAAACCAAGGGCTTTGGTAAGATCTTTTCGGTAATCGGCATACTGTAAGTTTTTACCATTTCGAAAGAAGCTTCCCTGAGCTTGCGAGTTGACATAAAAAACAATCTTCTGATTCTGCCGAAATAGCCTCAATCGAAGTGCGTTGGTAACACCAACTGAAAGGTTGTCGACCCTCCAGTCAATGAAGTCCCTATTTATTCCACCTCTATTGCTTTGAACTCCGTTAGCGTGGTCATTAACAAACTGTAGGTCAGTCAATTCCCATAAAATTTCGGTTTCACTGACGAATACGGGAACAGGCAGTGAAGAGAAGCTGTTACTCATTGGATCAGAAAAACTTAATCTTTCCTGAGCATCATTCATCCCATCATTGTCTGTATCTGCAAGAGTTGGGTCACTGCGAAAAGAGTGGGAGAGCTCATCAAAGTCAGAAAGCCCATCGTTGTCAGTATCTTTCAAATTCGGGTTACTACCCGCTACCGCTTCTGCGGCATCATCGAGACCATCATCATCAGTATCCGCTTTCCACGGATGACTTCCGGCCTCAAACTCCTCCAGCCAATTTAACGAATCACCATCTGGATCGTCATTAACCGTGACATCTGAACGGTATAAAATTTCCCACCAGTCGGGAAGCCCGTCGGAGTCAACATCTCCACTGGTGTTGATGATTTGGATCCCTGCTATTCCAGAGTTATTGCCTGATGTCCGAAAGCTTTCAAATGAAACCGAGCGCCCAGTAAGACCCTCATAATGAACAACATTAGCGAGTGGCGCCACGGGGCCGGAGCTTGGGCGATATACGATAAAGTCTAATTCTCCACCTACTCCTAGCGGTCTAACCAAAGCACTTTCCTGAAAAAGTCCGCCCCGCCTCAAAGTGCTAACTGGCCCCAAATTGTAAGCTGAAAGATAGACGTAAACATCATAAGTGACAAAGGATGACGGCACGTTGTCTATCTCCAGCACTGCGGGGAAATCTGAGCCAGCAGAAAGGTAGCCATTCAAGAGATTGGCTACCTTAGTATCATTAGCTCTACTGGTCCGAGTGCCATTAAAACGAAAAGAAACTGTCGTCGGGGTTGCATTGCCGGCTGAATCCACGATCACACCTGCGATCGGGCTAATGATGTGACTAGTATCTCCTGCGCGCAGCGGATTACCCTGAGCGACCCCCGAGCTTTCGAGTAATTCCGTTTGGTTCCAATTCGGTTGGGGGACCAATCCATTGGGGAAGGTCGGTGGCCAAATCCCATCGTCCGGACGGCTTTCCGACCGAAAGTTTATCGCGATCGCTCCCGCCCATTCTGGCGGGGTGCTCTCGTTATTGTCGGGCTCATATCCAGTCTTTATTTCCCATGCATCAGACGCACCATCACGGTCTGTATCGACCAAAGTCGGACTAGAGTCCATCTCTTCACCATCGAGGAGACCATCGTCATCTGAATCTCTATCGAGAGGATCGCTTTCAATCTCATCCTGATCTTCCAGTCCATCTTCATCTGTATCTGAGAGACGGGGATTGGTTTTGGCGATGAACTCAGCAAAATTAGTCAAGGTGTCTCCGTCAATATCGGCTAAAGCGTCAGTAGGATCTGAGTCTGATAATTGATAGAATCTCTCCCAATAAAGAGGGAGGCCGTCGGAATCTGCATCACTAAGTGCGGTCGGATCAAGTTCTACAGAGACCTGATCAATCGCGAGCCATGCCCGTGGAGTGTTGCCAACCCTCCGGATCTCCAAAGTATTTGCTCCTTCGGTGAGATCGAGCCCGACTGTAGAGAATTTGTCCGTTACTAAAGTGTAGCTCTGAAATGCTTCACTCGTAAACGAAGTTGGTTTTCCATTGATACTGATCGAAACAATATGCTCAGCAGGATTTTTTCCCTCATTCATGGAGGTCCCACTCCAGAGGAAATCGAGTTCAATCCTCATGAGCCCAGTGCTAGTGGCTTGTGATGAAGTAAGATTAAAGTGGATAACATTGCGCGGATCGGAGGAAGTCAAAGATCTTTCAAAATTCGTGAGAAACTCATCTTTTGCGAGTATGCCAATTGGAGCTGGGTATGTCCCAGCCAGATAATAATGGTCGTCTAAAACAGTTGCGGCTCCGGGCGAGGAATCTTCGACTCCATTTTCTCTAGAGAATTCCGAACTTGAATTGTTATTGATCCCAATCTGGATGATGGATGAAAATTCCGCCCGGGCAGAAATAATCCCGGCAAATAGCAGATATCCTATTGATTTCATCAGCGAATCCATAAGCTCCTTAAAATTCGCACCTTTTGAAGGATTGGACAAGCGGCAAAGATCTCATAGCTTCCGGCCGTGGATTTCCGCCTCGTCAGTGAATTCGCCCCTAAGGGGGATCAAGAACAAGCGATCGCCAAGCTGGTGAAATCGATCAAATCGGGTAATCGCCACCAGACTCTGCGCGGAGTCACGGGCTCTGGTAAGACATTTACAATGGCAAACGTCATCAATCAGATCCAAAAGCCGACTCTGATCATGAGTCACAATAAGACTCTCGCAGCCCAACTTTACTCTGAATTTAAGGCCTTTTATCCTGAGAATGCCGTCGAATACTTTGTTTCCTATTTCGACTACTATCAACCGGAAGCCTATATTCCACGTTCGGATACCTATATCGAGAAAGACTCGTCGATTAATGAGGAGATTGAGAGGCTCCGTTTAAGCACCATGGGATCACTGATCACTCGCGACGATGTGATCGTGGTAGCAAGTGTGAGCTGCATCTATGGTCTTGGAAATCCTGAAGACTACAAAGAAATGATGTTCGGGATTCGTCAGGGAGAGGAAATTGGCCGCGATGAATTTTTGACCGAACTTGTGAATCTTCTTTTTGAACGGAACGACATTTCCTTTGAACGGGGCCACTTTCGAGTCCGAGGTGATGTCGTCGAAGTGAGACCAGCCTATTTGGAGGAAACTGCGATTCGGATTGAGTTTTTTGGTGATGAAATCGATCGCATCACTTCGATCGACACTCGAAGTGGGCACGTTATCGACGAGGTGACTCACTACGTTTTTTATCCGGCGAAGCAGTTTGTGAGTTCAAAGGAGAAGCTCAAAGGCGCAATGGTTGCGATTCGACAAGAGCTCGATGAGCGAATCGCTTGGTTCGAAAAGAATGGCAAGCTTATCGAGGCCCAACGCATTCGCATGCGAACGGAATATGACCTTGAGATGATGCAAGAGATGGGGTTTTGCCAAGGAATCGAGAACTACTCACGACATATCACTGGACGCAAACCTGGCGAGAGACCCTATACCCTGCTTGATTTCTTTCCAGATGATTACCTCCTTCTCGCAGACGAAAGTCATGCAACTCTTCCACAGGTTCGTGGGATGTTCGAAGGGGATAAAAGCCGTAAGTCAGTATTGGTTGATCATGGTTTCCGCTTACCAAGCGCGATGGACAATCGGCCCTTGCGTTTCGATGAATACATGAAAATGACAAAGCGTCGGCTTTACGTAAGCGCGACCCCGGGGCCTTTCGAAATCGTGAATTCTAGACCCGACAACCCAAAATTCATTCCAATTAAATCAAGGAATGAGAGTGATTTTGATCCCAGCTTCTTTAAGCGCCTTACTATCAAGGCGAGTGGCGCAAACGAGGAAGCTGAAGATTTTGACGTTTCCCGTAGTGGTGGGCAACTAATTGTAGAGCAGATCATTCGGCCAACTGGATTATTAGATCCTATTTTGACGATGCGGCCATTGAAGTCCCAGATCGACGAGACTATTGAGCTATGCCAACAACGGGTTGAGAAAAACGAACGAGTTCTCATAACAACTCTTACAAAAAAAACAGCAGAAGATTTAACCGAATATCTTCAGGGGGTTGATTTAAAGGTGCGCTATATTCATGCCGATGTTGATGCGATTGAGCGGGTTGAGATCCTCCGTGCCCTCCGAGCAGCGGAGTTTGATATTCTAGTTGGCATTAATCTTCTTCGTGAGGGGCTCGACCTTCCTGAAGTTTCTTTGGTCTGCATACTAGATGCTGACAAGGAGGGTTTTCTTCGAAACGAGACAAGTTTGATTCAAACGGCCGGTCGGGCGGCCCGGCATATTAATGGTGAATGTGTCCTTTTCTGCGACATAGTGACTGACTCGATTCAGTGCCTTCTTGATGTCACCGAATATCGGCGAAGAATTCAAAGGGACCATAACGAGAAGCATGGAATCACTCCGAAGAGCGTTAAGCGTGCAGTTCAGAAGAGTCTGCATGATCGTGAGGCGAGTCATCTAGCTGCCAAGGAGGTCAATACGTCGCTAGTCGCAGAGGATGAAATGATCTTCAATGCAGTCGAAGTCATTCGCGAGATGGAGGATGAAATGCAAAAGGCCTCAGCTAAGCTCGAGTTCGAGAAGGCCGCACATCTTAGGGATCAGATTAAAGAGTTGAAACAGCGTGCTGGAATCGAAGCTCTGTCGCCAAAAAGAAAGGCGAAGGTTAATTACAATCTAGCAAGAACGAAAGAAAAAGACGCTTAGGAGGCGGGAGAGCAGAAGATTGGTAGGAAAAAGGCCTATCCCGCAATTTCGGGGACCCATCTTTCGAGGCATCTTGGATTTTGACAGTCTTGCCCATTGAAGGCATTGTGCCAGTCCGATGTCGGTTCCGCAAAATACTATCGCGCTGGTTTATGATTATGATCAGACACTCAGCCCCAGTTACATGCAGGATGATGTCCTGTTCCCTAAGTTTGGAATCGACCCCGAACAGTTCTGGCGCAAGTGCAATGTTCTTGTGAAGGAAAAACTCTGGGATGGTGAATTGGCTTATATGAAATGTCTCCTCGATTACTTGGGGATGGATAATGTCAGTAACAACGATCTCACTCAGCTGGGAAAGGGGCTAAGTTACTACCCTGGAGTTGAAACTGTTTTTGAAGAGATACGGGAATTTTGCCTTCGACCGGAGCATGAGACTGCGGGGATTAAGGTGGAGCACTACATTGTTTCATCCGGCCTCCAGGCCTTACTCAGTGGATGTTCGCTAGCTGGAAAGGTGAAAGCGATTTTCGGATGTGAGTTTGGGGAAGACGAACAGGGACGCATCAGCTTCCCTAAACGGACTATTTCTCACACAACGAAAACTCAATACCTTTTCCGAATTAACAAAGGGATGCTGGGTCATGATGATGATGTGAACGATCACATGCCGACTGAAGCCCGACCTATTCCTTTTGAGAACATGATTTATGTGGGAGATGGGCCTACCGATGTCCCATGTTTTACGGTGATGAAGAAAAACGGGGGACACGCGATTGCAGTTTATAATCCAGCTGATCAGACTGGGCGAAGTTTTCGAAAGTGTTTCCAGCTCTGCAATCATGCTGACCGGGTTAAGCATATTGCTCCAGCAGACTACCGAAAGGGGAGTCACTTGCGTCTCCTTCTAGAAGAAATGGTAAAAGAGGTAGCGGACCGAATTCTTCAGGAACGCCTCGAAGAAGGACAGCAGGGACGAGTTGCAGCACCAGGTTTTTAAATTTTGAAGCGATGAGCAGAGAACAATTTCACTTTGTTGGGGTTTGCGGAACAGCCATGGGATCAGTCGCTGCCGGCATGATCGAAAAGGGTTACACGGTCACAGGATCAGATCAATCGGTGTATCCTCCTATGTCGACTTTTCTCGAAAATAAAGGGGTTCAAATCATGGAAGGCTACCGGGCTGGCAACATTCCGGATGAAACGACGACTGTCGTAATTGGCAACGCTATCAGTCGCGGAAACAATGAAGCAGAGGCGATCCTTGATCGGAGGCTTCGGTATTTATCATTACCAGAAGTCTTGAAGGAATACTTCCTTCGCGGGCGACGTAATTATGTGGTGAGTGGAACTCACGGTAAGACAACGACAAGCTCAATGCTTGCTTGGGCCTTTGAATCTGCCGGCAAGAAACCTGGGTTTATGATCGGTGGAATTCCTGCGAATTTTGGCCAGGGCGCGAGGTTCACTGACTCAGAGTTTATGGTGATGGAAGGCGATGAATATGACACCGCATTTTTCGACAAACGGTCCAAGTTCCTTCATTACCTTCCGGAATTGGTGGTGATCAATAATATCGAGTTCGACCATGCCGATATTTACAATAATTTAGATGAAATCATTCTGACCTTTTCTAGGCTTTTGAAGGTCGTTCCCCGCAGCGGTTTAGCGCTCATTAATGGGGATGACCCCAACTGTCTCATTGCCGCTAGGGAATCGCCATGTCCAACAAAGAAGGTGGGCTTTGGCAAATCTTGCGATCTTAAAATTACTAATGTTGAATACCTCCCGACTGGAAGTTGTTTTGTCATTGAGGGTGAAGCTTATGAAGTTCCAATGGTGGGTGAATTCAATGTAAGAAACGCTGCTATGGCGGTTTGCTCGGCAAGGTTCGCCGGACTTGAGCCCGAAGAGATCAGGAAGGGATTATTGTCTTTTGAAGGAATCGCTCGACGACAGCAAGAGCGTGGTGAAGTGGGTGGAATCATGGTTGTTGATGATTTTGCACACCATCCCACCGCCATCGGTTTGGCGATTGATGGACTTCGTCAGAAATACCCTTCGCGACGCCTCTGGGTCATTTTTGAGCCCCGGTCAAATACAACGCGGCGGAACATCTTCCAGGATGACCTAGCGATTGCTCTTAAAAAAGCGGATTGCGTTGTCATCCCTTCGATACCCAATCCTGAAAAAGTTGCTGAAGATGAAAGGCTCGACCCCGAGAAACTAGTTGCTGACATTTCAAGTGCAGGAGCCCATTCTTGGTATCTAGGGGAGGTTGAAGAGATTGTGGAACATGTTTCCTCCCTCGCGCAAAGTGGCGATGTTATCGCTATTTTAAGCAACGGTGGATTTGGGGGAATTCACGAAAAGTTGCTGGCCTCACTTGGTGATTGATCCCCATTACAATTCTGGACCGAAAAACCGCCCGCATGTCGATTTTAGGGGGAATTCAAGTGCCCTATACTGGTTTACTTGGGGTATAAAACTGCTTGGGTTTTTCAGGGTGCAGGACAAGATCCATCGCATGACTCTGAGAATATATTTCCTCACGATCTTTCTGTTTGTTCCAATTAAGGCTGCGGAATGGCCAGAATTTCGCGGGCCAAATGCTCAGGGTGTGGTGGAAGCAAAGGCTGTCCCTTCAAAGATGGGCAAAGAGAACTTGGTTTGGAAAACTATGATCCCGGGAGCTGGATGGTCATCACCAGTAATGAGTTGCGGCTTGATTGTGGTGACAACAGCGGTGAAAACTAGAAAGATTGAACTACGGGTGATTGCATTGGATGCTGAAACAGGTCAGATCGTATGGAATCAAAAGCTATTCGAGCCGAGTGAGGAAGAGGCGGGTAGCATCCATGCTAAGAATAGTCTCGCGAGTAGCTCTCCGTTAATTTCTGGGGGTATAATCTACGCCCATTTTGGACATATGGGGACTGCCGCGCTGTCATTAAAAGACGGAAAAGTGAAGTGGCGTTATCATGACACCTACCCCGCAATGCACGGAAATGGTGGAAGCCCTGTTTTGGTCGAAGATGTTTTAATATTCAGTGCAGATGGTGAAAAGAAGGGACTCCTTCGGGGGCTTGATGCGGTGACTGGAAAACTTAAGTGGGAAGTGAACCGGAAGCAGGATGTCAGGCGAAAATTTTCTTTCGGAACACCATTGATCGTTGAATCAGGTGGCGAGAAAGTCGTTGTGAGTCAAGGTAGCGGGATGGTAGGCGGCTATCGACCCAGAGATGGTAAATTGATTTGGTGGGTTAATTACGGAGAGGGATTCTCGCTTGTGCCTCGTCCCGTTCACCAAGATGGTCGAGTTTATTTAGCGACTGGCTTCATGAAAGCCAAGTTACTCGCAATCCGATTGGAGGGAGCGAAAGGAGAGATTACTGATACCCATGTGGAGTGGGAAGCCACTAGGGATATTCCAACGACCCCTTCATTTGTGATCTCTGGAGATGAGATCTTTATCACCGATGACACGGGGCGACTCAGCTGTCTTAGCCGGAAAACTGGTGAACGATTATGGCGCGATAGCTATAAAAGAAAAATTTCAGCATCATTGACACTGGTGGGCAGTCGTCTTTTTGCGTTTTCAGAAGAGGGCCAGGGTTTCGTTCACGAGGTCTCCGACGAAGGAGCCGAGGCGATCGCCGTAAACGAGTTTGCGGAGCCAGTCTTCGCTTCCCCGATCATTTTTGACGGATCAGTGATCGTCCGCTCCAAATCTAACCTCTGGAGATTTGGAAACTAGACAACCTTTAAGACTGAGAACTAGTGGCCTGTGGGTATTGATGGATGGGCTTAATTGCCTGTCCCCAAAAGATGAATAGCTCCCAAGCAAGCGTGAATTTTGGAATCTACTAACACTCCAGCTTTTTCCTTAGCTTGGATAAACTGAGCAAGATCTTCGAGGCTCACGAGATGGGTCTCGATGTCCTCTCCATTGATTCCGCCTCCTTCACTAGTTTTGACACATTCTTCTGCGAGAAAGAAGTAGGTCATTTCGTCAGTCATGCCTGCGGAAGTAGGGGAGTTAAGGAGCGGAGAGATCTTTCCGGCTGTATAGCCAGTCTCCTCGATGAGCTCGCGTTTTGCACAGTCAACAACGCTTTCGTTCGCGAAATCTTCTTCGTCTCCAATTAAACCGGCACAAACCTCAAGAACTCTTGATTTTACTGGGCGCCGATACTGTTCGACGAGGATGATTTTTTGGTCAGTTGTGAAAGCGAAAATACCAACAACTCCGGTGGCATTCGGACGAGTGACAAATTCCCAATCAGCAATTTCTCGGAGGGAAAGGAAGCGACCTTCGTGGTGGGACATGATTTCAGCCATATTTTCACAATACACGGCAAAGAATCGGTGGCCAAGCCGCGTATGAAACGTTACGTAAAGAAAGTTAAATGAGCGGAGAGGATTTCAATATCACGGTGAGATTTCAACATCGGGTCCGATTTACCCGTGGGGCATTCGCTCCGGGTAATCGGTTGATGGCTGATCTTTTGGAAACTAGAGGACGAAGCAAGGTTCTCGTTTTTGTAGAAAATGGCCTTAAGAAGTTCTTTCCACAGCTGGAAGGAGAGATTCAGGATTATTTCTCGGATCTTAGCGGATTGAGGCTCACTGGAGTAGAATGGTTAGCTGGAGGCGAAGAAGCCAAGCGAGACGATCGAGTATACCAAGATGCAATGGCTGCCATTGAGCGCCATCATATTGACCGCCATTCTTATGTGGTCGTAATTGGCGGAGGGGCATTTTTAGATGTGATTGGCTTTGCCGCAGCGACAGGCCACCGCGGGGTCCGCTTGGTGAGATTCCCAACGACAACTCTCTCTCAGGACGACAGTGGGGTCGGGGTTAAAAATGGGATCAATGCCTTTGGGAAGAAGAATTTTATTGGCACTTTCGCTGTTCCTTATGCAGTAGTGAACGACTTTCAATTCTTGCATACCCAACCTGAATTGACGCGTCGCGCGGGCCTTATCGAGGCTGTGAAAGTAGCTTTGGTCCGCGACGGAGAGTTTTTCGATTGGTTAGAAAAGAATGTAGGCGGGTTACTTTCCCTCGACGAGACCATCCTTGAGGAGGCGGTTCAACGTTCGGCAGTTCATCACGCAAAGCACATTGCCCAAGGGGGGGATCCTTTTGAGCTGGGAAGTAGCCGGCCTCTCGATTACGGGCATTGGGCAGCTCACAAATTGGAACAGCTTACTGATTTTGAACTAAGTCATGGGGAAGCAGTTTCCGTAGGTGTTGCTCTCGATACTCTTTATGCCGCTAAAGTTGGGCTACTTGAAGCTGTTGACGCAGAGCGTGTTTTGAAGCTGATCGAGGGTTTGAAATTGCCGATTTGGCATGAAGCTCTGGAACTGAATGACCCAAGGGGAAGGCGTCGGGTTTTTAACGGACTCGAGGAATTCAGGGAGCATTTGGGTGGTGAACTCACGGTTTTACTTCTAAAGGCGACCGGGGTGGGCGTTGATGTCCACGAAATCGACGAAACAATTTGGGAAGAATGCGCCAACGAGCTTAAAGAAAGGGCTCTTTCTATGGTTTAGACCTATGGGTATGAAAAGAATCGCGGTCCTCAATGTGGTCGGCCTGACTCGCTCGGTGATCGAAGAAATGCCTCGCTTTAAAAAGTGGAGTAGGGAACGAGAGGTCGCAAATTTTAAACCGGCCTTTCCGGCAGTGACCTGCACAGCGCAAAGTTCTTACCTTACCGGAAAGAGTGTGAGTGAACACGGGATTGTCGGCAATGGTTGGTACGATCGGGAAGATGCTGAAGTGAAATTCTGGAAACAGTCAAATCACCTCGTGAAAGGTGAAAAGGTTTGGGAAGCAGCGGGAGTCCGCTGCGCCAAGATGTTTTGGTGGTATAACATGTATTCGTCAGCTGATTTTGCGGCGACGCCAAGGCCACTTTATCCAGCTGACGGGAGAAAGATTTTCGATATTCACACCCAACCGATGGGAATGCGTGAGGAAATTAAGGCCGATCTAGGGGATTTTCCATTCCCGTCATTTTGGGGGCCAAAGGCTGGGATCAAGTCTTCGAATTGGATTGCGAAGAGTGCCCGTTGGATTGAAGAAAAAGAAAGTCCAAGTCTAAATCTGGTGTATCTCCCTCATCTTGATTACGGGTTGCAAAAATATGGCCCTGGGTCTCCTGAAATGTTGATTGAGTACGAAGCCATCGATAAGGTGACCTGCGATCTAATTGATTTTCTTGAGAAGCGGGAAATCGAGGTTCTAGCGCTCTCCGAATACGGGATTTCGAAGGTTTCGAAATCAATCCATCTCAACCGGGTTTTCCGTAAAAAAGGGTGGATTCAAGTGAAGCATGAGCTTGGTCTTGAATCCCTGGACTGCGGTAGCAGCAAAGCGTTCGCTGTGGCTGATCATCAAGTTGCTCATGTTTACGTAAATGATGCTTCGATCGCGGAAGAGGTAAGAGAGGTGGTATTAGGGACTGATGGCGTGGAAGAGATCCGGGAGGGGTGTGATTTATGGGGAAAGGGGATTGGTGCCGATCGGGGCGGCGATTTTGTAGCCGTATCGAAAGAAGATGCTTGGTTTACCTACTACTACTGGGAAGACGATTCCAAGGCGCCCGACTTTGCCCGATGCATCGATATTCACCGAAAACCGGGATACGACCCAGTGGAGCTCTTTTTAGATCCAAAGATTAAATTTCCGATTGTGAAGATTGCTGGATTTCTAGCCAAAAAGAAATTGGGCTTTCGCGGACTTATGGATGTCATTCCATTGGACGCAAACTTAGTGAAAGGATCGCATGGACGGGATAATGTTTCGCCGCAAGAACAACCCGTTGCAGTTGGAAGGGGGGCTGGGCAAGTCACTTCGGCAGAGGAGGTCTTTTGCTGGATCCGAGACTCGTTGACAAACTCACTGTCAGGTGATTCAACCACGGGGTAATTAAGGATAGGTGGTTCTTAGCAGGGAGGTTCTTTTGGGCTAAGCAATCATTAGCTTTTTAAAACAAGTTCTGTTCGCTTTGTAAGCTATCTGGTCATATCGCTCAGCACCTAGAGTTTTGACTGATCCGACTTCCACTCCAAACGTCCCCATCGCCGCGGCGCGTGAGATCGCACGTCGGCGAACCTTTGCAATCATTTCCCATCCAGATGCTGGTAAGACGACGCTTACTGAAAAGCTTCTTCTTTATGGAGGAGCAATTGGATTGGCCGGAAGCGTGACTTCAAAAAAGGAACAGCAATCAACCTCTAGCGACTGGATGTCGATGGAGAAAGAAAGAGGGATTTCAGTTTCTTCCACCGTCCTTCAATTTGAATACAAGGATTGCTGTATCAATTTGCTTGATACTCCAGGGCACCATGATTTTTCGGAGGACACCTATCGAGTGCTCTCGGCAGTTGATGCGGCCGTTATGGTTATCGATGCCGGCAAAGGAATCGAAGCACAAACCTTAAAGCTTTTTGAAGTCTGTCGCCGTCGCGGTGTTCCAATTTTTGTCTTTATTAACAAGATGGATCGTCCATCGCGTCCTCCTTTAGAGTTGATCGATGAATTAGAAACGGTCCTTAAATTGGCTCCTGCTCCTGTAAATTGGCCACTCGGAGATGGGCCCCGATTTCGTGGCGTTTACGACCGTCGCAAAGATGAAGTCAACCTTTTTGAACGAACCTCGCATGGCTCTTTTAAAGCCCCACTGGAAGTTGCGGGAATCGAAGATGATAAGGTTCGCGAAGCGCTGAGTGACGAGCTCTACCTGGCTGTGACTTCTGAGATTGAGCTGCTTGACGGACTTACCGAAACGATTGATGTCGAACGTGTTTTGGCAGGCCAACAGATGCCAATTTACTTCGGAAGTGCTATGAATAATTTTGGTGTTCAAAATATGCTCGAAAGCTTTTTGGAACTGGCCCCACCACCCGCTGGCCGAATTAATGTGACTGCGGACGAGATGATGGATCCGGAGGTTGGGAGCTTTTCTGGATTTGTATTCAAAATACAGGCCAATATGAATCCCCGCCACCGGGATCGCGCCGTTTTTGTCAGGATTGTATCCGGAGTCTTTGAGAGAGATATGCAGATCCTTGATCAACGCACTGGCAAAAAAGTTAGGCTAGCTAACGCGCAGAAGTTATTTGGACAGGGGCGTGAAACCCTCGATACAGCCTACGCTGGTGACATCCTCGCCCTAGTAGGGAATTACAATTTTCTGATTGGTGATACTCTCACAAATGATCCGGGAGTGACATTCAACGAAATGCCCCGTTTCACACCCGAGTGCTTCACTTATATCCTCAATAAAGATACAGCCAACATCAAACGCTATCGTTCGGGCATGGAACAATTGATGAAGGAAGGCGTTGCTCAGGCCTATCATGTGCATGGCAGCGCTCAGGCTGTTCCTTTGCTAGGGGCGGTTGGCCCGCTCCAGTTCGAAGTCCTGCAGGCTCGCCTTGAAAGCGAATACTCGGTCGAAACCCGCCTTGAGCACCCTCGTTGGAATTGTGTCCAGTGGTTTGTCGAACGAGAGCCCGACAAATCGAGAAGCGATCGTGAGCCACCTGAAGTAACGCTTCCCTCGGGTTGTGTCGTAGCCCGGGACCAAGACGGGAACTGGGTCGTTCTCTTGCCCGCCCAGTATCTTGTCGGAATTCTCCACGACCGAAATGAAAGTCTCATCTTCAGGGATAGTGCCTAAACATGCTTACAGCAACCTGGAGGGATTTGCGTCTAGGCCTCGTGACTAGCTAAGGCTGGGCTTGCTTTTGGGTAACAGCCTTAATTAAGCGCAATCTTCCTAGGGTCTTCCCTTTAGATAGGGAAAAGCAATTGTGGTTTTCCGGTTCTCTGTCCAAAGAACTCCGATATGTTTTTTAATTTAATTTGACACATTTCTGCTGTGGATCACGCTTTGGGTTAGCACATCTTCATTCTCACGTAATTATGACACTACGACGTCCAATCTTTTCCTTAATTTCCTCCCTCTCTTTCGATCTCAAAAGGCAAATATTCCGCTTTAAGACTCTGATCTGGTCACTGTCGCTTCTTTTTGTTTCGTCGGGGTTGCACCGACTCCAAGGTGCCCCCCGAATTTCTGAATTTGTAGCTCTCAACACCCGATCTCTTGTTGATGAAGATGGCGACTCTTCTGATTGGATTGAAATCGAAAATACCGATGACACTGCCGTATCCCTTGGGGGATGGTATTTAACGGATGACCCGAAAGACCTCACTAAATGGGAAATTCCCGCAGTAACCCTTCTTCCAAACGACTTCCTTGTTATTTTCGCCTCTAATAAGAATCGGGTTGATCCTGCGAGCAACCTGCACACTAACTTTACGCTCCAGCCCCAGGAGTTTATCGGGTTAGTTGAACCTGACGGAAAGAGCCTTGTATCTTCCTTTGACCCTCCACCTCAGTTTGAAGATGTTTCTTATGGTGTCGGCACGGTTGGAGCATCGATTGTCACAGTCCCAATAGACCGGGGTGTTAATGCAAAATATCTTGTTCCAGCCACCGATCCCGGTGCCGAGGATTGGCGAATCCCTTCTTACAACGATGCGGCATGGACTACCGCCGCTCTAGCCTACGGCTGGGACACCTCCGGGCCTTACCTAGATCTTCTGGGCAGTGATGGGAATCTTTCATCGGTAGCGAAAGGAGTAAACGCTTCAATTTATGTTCGCGTTCCTATCACAATTGACGATCCCAGCGCGGTTCAAAGGATGGTTCTTGATCTTAATTGGGAGGATGGCGTTGTTGGCTATTTAAATGGACAACAAATTCTTTCTGAAAACTCGCCAAACCCTGTCCTCTGGGATTCTAGAGCGACCAGGTCTCACACCGATAGTCTCGCAGTGGTTCCCGACACCTATGAGATCGATTTTACGGGAAAGCTCGTAAGTGGGACTAATATTCTAGCCTTCCAGGTCATGAACACATCACCAAATGGATCTGATCTCCTTTTGTTACCCAAACTAACAGTCGTGTCTAAGGATGCCGCCAGCGATGATGTGCCGGCTTTTTTTGAGGAACCCACCCCTGGGAATCCTAATAGCCCAGGCAAACTTGCGCCCGCCTATGTCACGGTCGACACACCGACTAGGACGTTCACATCCGGATCAATCAAGGTCGCACTTACATCTGAAAGCCCTAACGCGATCATCCGCTACACTACGGACGGAAGTATTCCAACCAACGATCTCGGTGCTGAGTCCCCAGAATACACCGATGCACTGACGATCACTGACAATACTTTAGTAAGAAGTAGGGCGTTTCTGCCAGGGGCCTTGCCGGGGCCTATCGAAACTCACGCCTATTTTAGACTTGAAAGCGACGCAGCTGAATTCACCTCAAACCTCCCGACAATTCTCATCGACAATTTTGGGAACGGTAACATCCCCTCAGCGGGAGCAACGAACCGATTACCGATGATCATGGCGATCTTTGAGCCTAAGGACATCGGTGGTGGTGTCATGCGTTCATCGATGCTGAACCCACCCGACCTAGTAACGCGCATGGGAAGCCGTAAACGTGGATCAAGTTCAGGTGGATGGCCTAAGAACCATTTTTCAGTCGAGGCATGGACCGAGAATGATTATGAGGAGAAGAATATTGAACCGCTCGGATTTGGAGCAGATAATGACTGGATCTTAGGGTCATTCTACCAATTTGACCGCGCGCTGATTCGGAATCCATTCATTTACGATATTAGCCGTCAGATCGGCCGGTATGCGGTGCGAACCCAACATGTCGAGCTTTGGAACAACCTCCGAAATAACGTTGGTGGCAATGACTATTATGGAGTCTACACTCTCGGCGAGAGACTTGATCGAGGAGAATCTCGAATCGACGTTGACGGGCTAAACCCAACCATCATCGAGAATAATTTCACAAATGGTGGACCTGGGGCTTTGGCGCCATTTGATGCTGACATTTCAGGTGGATACATCTTTAAGCGGGATCGCGGTAATCCCACGTTTTCTTCCTCAGGTATGGGTAATTTTGTCTACGTTTATCCGGGTGGGTCGAGCGATAGAAACCGACCAGAGGATTTCTTCATCAACCGTTCTCAGACGGCTTGGCTTACCAAATATCTAGAGGAAGCCGATGATGCACTTGATGCGACGGATGGAATCAACCCTGAGACAGGTTTGCATTTCTCAGATTACATCGACGTCGATTCCTTCATCGACCACATCATGCTCAACAACTTTGCGATGAATGTTGACTGGGGGCGTCTGAGCGCGTTCTTGCATAAGCCGCGTGGGGGAAAATTACAGGGAGGGCCGATTTGGGACTTCGATCGTAATATGGGTTCGGAGGACGGGCGTGACCGCACTCCAAATCGTGGGTGGAATGGAACAGGGGACTCGAGTAGAACCTGGTATGACAGCCGTTACCCCTATTACGGAAAGGTGATGGGTTATCGCAGAAATACACAAGGGCCTCCAACCCAACAAAGCTCTAGGCCAGACGTAATGCAGAGATGGATCGATCGCTGGTTTAGTCTTCGGAAGACAGTCATGTCGATCGATAATCTTAATGCTACGGTCGATAAGTATGCTCTTCCCTTGAATGTGAATTCAGGCAGTAATGCGGCTTTACCCTCTCCACAAGATCGTAACTTCGCGAGGTGGAACGTCGCACCAAATGGCGGGCAATACGCAGGGGGGGACAGAGGTTGGACCGGTGAAATTACTCACATGAAGGGTTGGTTGAAAGCACGGGCTGAATGGATTGATGCGCAATTTCCTGCTGAGCCGGAATTCAGTGTCGCGAGTGGCGGTGTTCCAGTTGGGACAAGTTTAATCATGAACTTTCCAGAAGGGCAGGCTTTTTACACAACCGACGGCAGCGACCCAAGAGCTTCCGGAGGTGGAGTATCACCGACTGCAAAACGATTCGACGGGGGAGCGATTGATTCTACTTTATTATCGATGGATGCACCTGTGGGCTACCTAGTTCCGACCAATAACTCGCTTGGATTAACTTGGACTCAAGCCAATTTCGATGCCTCTGGTTGGACCCAGGCAAACTCGGGGGTAGGTTGGGAATCCCCGGGCGGAACATTGGAACCATTGATAGCGACTAATATTGTTAATGAACTCAAGGGCATTAATGGTGGCGCCTATTTCCGTTGGGAGTTCGACTTCAATAATGCAGGTGCCGTCAATGGAGGAACACTAAATGTGCAAGCTGATGATGGGTTTGTTGCCTACTTGAATGGCGTTGAGATCGCATCAGCTAATGTGCCAGAACCAGTTGTTTGGAATAGCACTTCATCGGGGTCCACTTCGGATGGGAATGTCGTCGCAGGGCGGCAGATTGATCTTTCAGCCCATCTTGATGCATTTAGGAATGGCACTAATGTTTTAGCGATTCATGCAATGAACTCTTCCCTAAATGGATCAGACTTCCTTATCCGAGCCGGACTAGACATCAATGAAACTGTAGCCGCCAGCCCCTTATTGCTGAATGAAAGCCAGGTGGTCATCGCGCGTGTGCGTGACGGCGATTTCTGGGGGGCTCCAACAATCAGCCCATACGCGGTTGGCACGACGCCAGCGAGCAGTGCCAATTTAATGGTTTCAGAGATCATGTATCATCCAACTGAGCCTTCGGCCGCAGAACTAGCTGCCGGATATGATGATCAGGATCTGTTCGAATTTATTGAATTCGTTAACATTAGCGATACTGCTATCGATTTATCAGGTGTTGCTTTCGATGCGGGGGCGAGTTTCACATTCCCGGTTGGGATGCAACTTACTGCAGGTGCCCGAGTGCTTGTTGTTAGTGATACCGCAGCATTTAGAGCACGCTACGGTTCGGCGCTTGATAGTTTTGTTGTTGGTCAATTCCAAGAGGGGACAAAATTGTCCAACAGCGGAGAGCGTCTTCTTATTCTTGGCATTGATGGGGCTCCGATCAAAGAGTTCACCTACAATGATAAATCACCATGGCCCGAAGCTGCGGACGGCGATGGATTTAGCCTCGTGCTCAATTCCCCAAACAGCGCACCTGATCACAACCTTCCTGAAAGCTGGTCAACTGGCCGTCAGGGCGGCACACCGGGGATTGGCGAGAATAAAACTGTTTTCGCCGGCGATCCCAACGCGGATTTAGATAATGACGGTCTTACCGCGTTCGCGGAATATGCCATGGGAACAGCTGATTCTGACAGCTCGTCGGGCCAGGCAGCCATCAGGAGTCGTGTAGATGGTGGTGGCGATCTCAGGATCACCTTTCCGAAGAATACCGCGGCTGGCGATGTTAATTTCATCGTGGAGATCTCTACCGATCTTAAAAATTGGAGCAGTGGTGAGATGGTCTCGTTTGTCAGTGAAGAATCAATTAGCGACAATATTTCTGAGGCCACTTACCAGAGCGCACTTCCGGACGCCACCAAGGTTTACATGCGGCTTAGGTTCCAGCAAAGGTAGTCCGCGCAGCTAGAAACTCGGATAAGTTAAGAAAGGAGGGCCTGATCCAGGGCTTCCTTTCTTTTTTTGTTAGTCCTTTCCCAGTCCTTATCATTTTCAAACGAAAAGGTGCAAATTATCTCTAATTAAACCGCCTAAAAGATCCTTGGCTGGTTGATTTTCAAGAACTATTCTCCGTCGAGTAATTTTAAGGGTATGACTGTAAACACTTCAACTTCTAGACGCTCGTTTCTCGCCACCATCATTCCAGCTTCCTTTTCGAGGGCTGAAGAAAGGAAGTCACCTTGGCTCCAAATTTCTCTGCAGCAATATTCTTTCAATCGTATGTTTCGATCGAGGAAGCTTGATCCTCTAGCCTACCCAAATTTCGCGGTTGAAAAGACAAAGATCAAAGCTCTCGAGTATTTTAACGGTTTCTTTGAAGAAAAGTTAGGTTCCAAGGAATTTCTCTCAGAACTTAAAAGCCGTTGTAATGATCTTGGAATTGAGAACCAGCTAATTCTGTGCCGCTCGGATTTAGCCCTGGATTCACCTGAAGCTCAGGAGCGAAAAAAGGCAGCTGCATATCTTGCACGCTGGGGTGAGTTCGCGAAGTCTTTGGGATGTCATTCAATCCGGGTAGATTGTCGTTCAAAGGGTAATCGGGCAGAGGTAAAGAAACAAGCGATCGATGGACTCCATCAACTCTGTGAAATACTCGAACCGATGAAAGTGAATGCGATCGTTGAGAATCATGGGAATTGGTCGAGCAGGGGTGATTGGGTGAAGGAGGTTATGAGTTTAGTAAAGCGGGGGAATTGCGGAACCTTGCCAGACTTTGGAAATTTCAGAGACTACGACAAATATCAAGGTGTTAAAGATATGTTGCCATGGGCCAAAGCTATCTGCGCAAAAGTTCATGAGATTAATTCAGATGGCGAGGCAGCCCACACTGATTTCGCAAGGATGCTTAAGATTTTAAAACAGGGAGGCTTTAAAGGGTTTATTGGAATTGAATTTGAAGGTGCGGCAGATCCCGTCTCTGGTGTCCTTAAGACCAAGGAGTTAATTGAAAAAACATTACGAAAACTAGGGTAAGAGATGAAAGTTAGAACCTTGTTCTTTTACCTGATAGTCACTATCCAAATCGCAGGTGCTACGCCCAAACTTGGTGAGCGGGGACCTGCCATTTTAAGAGAAATTGTTAGCCAGCCTTGGGCAAAATCTTGGAAATCAGCGACCTTAAAAAATATCCGCCTTGTTTCCGAGAAGTCTGATCTTCATCAGCCATTGAATCTCCCACCAGTTTGGTCGGCTTTGATTTCAGGCCCAAATGGAGCGTCAGGACATCTGATATGGGATAGCGTTGGCGAAGGGCGGCTCGTCGAATTTTCACTAGATGACAAGTTCGAAGTGAAGGATGATTTTGGGCAGGCGATTGGTGGCGTTCCATCTTTCCAGCAATTTCCGATCGTGGATAAGAACCTAAAACCAATAGCCTCGGGCTGCGTCCCAACTGCCGCAGCCAGTGTGGTATCGTATTGGGCTAGCCAGAAATACCCTAGTTGGGGCGGTCACGATAAAAACTCGCCTAAAGACCTCGTGTTACGTTTGCGCAGCAAACTTAACATGACGCCCTTTCCCGATATTGATGGTTTTACGGCAAATCGAATGTCTTTGGCTGGAGCTTATCCAAGTGAACTTCTTAAAGTATTGAGGGCTGAAACTGAGGCTTATAATCTACCAATACAAATTGAGTTGGGTAGGTTCACCTTCCCACTTTTAAAGGAGGAGATTGACAATTCGAGGCCAGCCTTGCTGTCGTGCCTGGTCCGCGTAGCCCACAAACCTCAACTCTCATGGCCTCACGAAGTGGTCGGGGTAGGCTATTACGAAATTGATGATGTGAAGTTAGTTGGTGTCATGGATAATTTTTTCCCCACTAACCATAAGGAAACGATCCGCTGGATCAGACAAGATGCCTTTCGATCAATTCTAATTCTACGGCCCCGTGAGGAAGAGTGACCAGGTTGATCTCCTCTAGCCTCGAGCTCAACATTTCAACTCCTCTTCCAGGATAGTATCAGATAATCCGGCGATGTGATTTGGTCAGCATCATGCTGCTGGAAGCTGTTAAGAGTCCATTTTTGCAGCTTTGTTTGCCCGTTTCCGCTCATTGGGATCGAGGATACGCTTACGGAGACGGAGAAAGTTTGGAGTCGCTTCGACGAGCTCGTCAGGGTCGATATACTCAATAGCACGCTCAAGTGAGAATTTAAGAGCAGGAGCAAGCTTCGCTGTGTTCTCCTTAGTTGCCGAACGAATATTATCGAGCTTCTTTGCCTTGACTGGATTTACAGGAAGATCGTCGGCTCGAGAGTTTTCACCAATAATCATACCTGTGTAAACCTCCTCGGTCGGGTTAACGAAGAGGGTGCCTCGACCCTCAAGCGCGAGAAGCGAATAAGCGGTAGCCGGACCCGTATCCATCGAAACAAGAGTTCCAGCTTGGCGGGTTTGGATAGTTCCGGCCCATGCCTTGTATTCATCGAAAAGATGGGACATTATCCCATGACCAGAAGTGATATTTACGAGCTCAAACTCGAGGCCAATAATCCCGCGGGTGGGGATGCTTGCCGTGATTAACGTCCGACCAGAGGCATCGTTAGTCGTCATGTCCTGAAGCATCCCTTTGCGATCATTAAGGATCTTGAGGAGAGGATTGGCATATTCTGAGGGGAGTTCGAGATAAAGGATCTCCCATGGCTCAAGACGTTTATCATTTTCATCGCGCTTGATGATCACAGTTGGTCGGGAAACGAGAATTTCAAACCCCTCACGCCTCATTGTTTCAACGAGAACCGCAATTTGCATCGCGCCGCGGGCCGAAACGTTAAACACCCCAGCCATCTCCGAATCTTCGACATGGATAGAAACATTAGTTTTCATTTCACGATAAAGCCGGTCACGTATCACACGGGATTGAACGTGCTTACCGTCTCTGCCGGCGAAAGGACCATCGTTAATAGAAAACTGCATTTGGACTGAGGGCGGGTCAATATTAACTGGAGGAAGAGGCTCGGCTTCCTCTTCTGCTGCGAGGGTTTCGCCGATATCAGCATCCTCGAATCCCGCGATTCCTACGATATTTCCAGCGACACCATCGGAAACTTCTTGGATACCAAGATTCGTGTATTCAAAGACCTTACCAATCTTAGAGCGCACCTTTGTTCCGTCTTTAAGGAAGCGGAAAACGTTGTCACCTTTTTTGACGGATCCAGAGAGAACCTTACCGATCGCAATTCGGCCAACGTAGTCATCCCAGTCGATGTTGGAGACCAACATTTTGAAGTTTTCATCTGCCAAAACTTTTGGGGCCGGGATATTTTCGATGATCGCTTCGAGAAGAGGGATGCAATCGCCTTCGGTAGCATCATGTGAATTAGAAAAGAATCCATTTTTAGCGGATCCATATAGGGTGGGCGCGTTGAACTGATCGTCCGTCGCTTCAAGTTCAAGAAAGAGCTCTAGGACCTGATCATGGACTCCAAGTGGGTCTGAGTTGGGTCGGTCAATTTTATTGACGACGATGATGGGCTTCAGCCCTTCCTGTAGAGCCTTTCGGAGAACAAAACGAGTTTGGGCCTGAGGGCCACCGAAGGCATCGACAACAAGAATGACGCCATCGACCATCTTCATAACTCGCTCTACTTCGCCGCCGAAGTCAGCGTGACCCGGGGTATCGACAATATTGATAATATGATTGCCCCAGTGAACGGCGGTATTTTTCGCCTTAATCGTAATTCCTTTTTCTCGCTCTAAATCCATTGAATCCATCGCGCGCTCGGTGACCGCTTGGTTTTCTCGGTATGCGCCACCGGCTTTTAAAAGCTCATCGACGAGGGTGGTTTTACCGTGGTCAACGTGGGCTATGATGGCAAGGTTGCGAAACTGGGACATGGTATTGGCGGATGGAATTATGCCGAGCCTTTGTGAGGCACAACGTGCGTTCCTTGCCTCAGAAACGTGGTAATAGCAAGAATTCGCTCGATTGAAGCGAAAATCATTTTCGGGAGCTTATTGCTCTCGAGGGGAGGCTTCTAAGGCATTCGCCCCGCAATGTAGAAATCGGAATGCTATTAGGGTTGCGAGCCACCATGTTGGAATCGCCCACAACAATCCAAAAAGTAACGCCAACCCGCCTGCTAAGATAATAAAGAAGGAAAGAATTATTAAGCCAAAGAGACTAAGGCCATTTCCACGTGTTAGATTCCAGCTGTATTTCAAGGATTCAATCGCCCCCAATCTTTTTTCAACAATCGCCTGCTGGAAAAAACTAAACCGAATGGCCACAATTATCCCTGGAATAATCAAGAATAGAAATCCAATCATTATCATCAGGAAATAAAGAATATTCGCCACAATCGCACTGATGAGCTTTCTTCCTTGTGAAAATAAAACCGTTATTTCTGGCTTTTCACCGTTTAGTAGACGGTGTCCATAGCGGATTGCTCCAAGTGATAAGAAAACCGAAAAAACATTAAGGAGCAATTCGGTAAACAACGTCATTAAGCCAATGCTTGAACTGTTTTGAAGATCGCCATCTATCGCTAAAGCAAGAAATTTAAGAATGCCCGCGCTGATCACGTAGGTGAAAAAGTAGACAAGCCCGAAAAGGAATATATCACCGAAATTCGCACACGTATGTCTCCAAGCTTTTTTGATACAATACCCAATGTCGAGAGGGAAAGATTGGCTTGGGAGTTCAAGGCTGAACCCACCGGAAGCGGAAGTATCATCCACATAGAGAACAGGTGGCGCGTAAGGATTTGAGTCATCACTCGAGCAT
This sequence comes from Akkermansiaceae bacterium, assembly GCA_022424905.1. GTDB lineage: Bacteria > Verrucomicrobiota > Verrucomicrobiia > Verrucomicrobiales > Akkermansiaceae > SW10. The sequence goes on from JAKMGP010000185.1 coordinate 52,672, forward strand.
AACCCGGCCACTTTGCTAGCAGGTGCCCACTCATTCATACCTTCCGTCCAGACAAGGGTGCTCTCCGGAAGCTCGTCCCGTAGAAGTTTCTGAAGTATTTCAAGACTACAGGGCCCTTTATTAGTATTTCCTACTACATAGAACCACGAGGTATTTGAAGATTTATTCATATATTCTGATAGTGATAATTTGAAATAATAGGATTTGAGCAACTAAGACAGAATCCCTCAAGATTCTCGTTTTAAGGAAATATGAATTACGAAGATTAAAGACCATTATAAATTCTGATATAGATTATAACGATCGTCATTAACACCCTGTCACTTTTCTCTGTTTAGAGTCAATTGAAAGAAATCGAATAGAGGCAGGACATCTTGCTCGAGCGTCCCTACCTCGGTAAGGATGAAAGCTAGTGGTATTTCAGGTTTAATTCTCAGGCTATTTTTGATAATGAAACCCATGCGAATCAAGGGTCTTAAATTACTCGAATCTCTCACCCAAGCTCACAGCATCCCCGGCCACGAAGATGAAGTTAGGAAAATCTTCCTGGATGAGCTGGCTGGCCACGGTGAGTTTGGAGCGGATAAGAATGGATCAGTTTATTGTTCCCGAAATTCTGCTGGACCAAAAGTAATGGTAGAGGGGCACATGGACGAAGTTGGGTTTCGAGTTCAAAATATTCTTCCTAATGGCTATTTGAAAATGGTAACCGTTGGAGGTTGGTGGGGACACACGCTTTTATCTCAGCGAGTTGAGGTCAGGAACCATGAGGGTATTAAAATCATCGGAACGATCGCATCTAAACCCCCACACTTTTTAGGGGAAACAGAGCGAAATCGGGTGATCGGGGTGCCCAATATGTTCGTTGATATCGGGGCTCGATCCCGAACTGAAGTGGAAGATTGGGGGATCCACCTTGGGGATCCTATTGCGCCATGGAGCCCATGGACACCGATGCATCAGCCAGATTGGTATATGACGAAAGCTTTTGATAATCGGGTTGGAATGGCAGGAGCAATTCAGGTGGGACAATTTGCCGAAGCTTCCGGGTGCCAGTTAATTAGCGCAGGTTCCGTTCAAGAGGAACTCGGGCTCAGAGGGGCAAAAACCCTTGCAAACATAACCACTCCAGATATCGCAATTGTTTTAGAAGGGCCACCCGCCGATGACACGCCAGGAATGCCTCTTGATGAGTCCCAAGGTGTTCTAGGAGGAGGTGTCCAAATTCGTCTGCACGATCCAAGCGCGATCATGAATCCACGTTTAGCTCAATTTGCCATCGAGACTGCTCGTCGCGAGGGGATACCACACCAAGTTACCGTTCGTTCGAGTGGCGGGACAGACGCAGGCTCGTTCACGCTAGCTAACGAAGGTATTCCCAGTGTCGTTCTAGGAACACCCGCAAGATATATCCATTCTCATAACGCAATCATCTGCGCCTCTGATTACCATGCCATGGTAGAGCTAGCTATTGCCATGGTAAACCAACTCGATGAAGAAACAGTTCATGAATTTACTCGCTTCCTCTAGTGAGTGATTCAGCGGAGGGGTTGGAACGGTTTAACCTTCCCGTTTTCCAAAGAGCCCCCCAACCAAGCAAGTAGCTGGTTCATCTCAAGATGATCGTTACGAAGGGACTGAAGCGATTCCCAGCCGCAGTGTGTGCGACGCTTTGCTGGGACAATTTTTTCGACATGAAGTCTTCCCATTAACGCTTCTGTTTCTCGATCAATTGCATTTTGGATCTGTGCAGGGTGTGGGAGATCATCTAGATCGTTTGGCGACAAACCGAAGCTCACCACGCCGATTCCCAGTTCACTGGCAAGAGCCCTGACCTGATCGCCCAATGACTCATCTGATATACTATCAGCTAAATATAGAATTCCTTCGTTGGCCCACATCGAGCCACTCATAGTCTGAAACAAATCTTCGCGAAAATTGTCATGGCTAGTTTCTACGCGCATGCGAATGGAACTGAGATGATAGGGTGGAAGTCCGAGGGTTTGCTTGAGCGCGAGGTGGGCCGGATCAAGGGCAAGACCATCTTCGTCAAACTCACCATGCTCCCAGTCGATAAGCACGATCTCAGGGAATTTCCAAAGGTTTCCAAGGGGAGCCTCGACCGAAAGAGACTCACGAAACTCGAAAGTGAAAACACTTTTCGTCTCGGCATATTTTTGAACGATTGCCCGGAACTTACTGAGACGAAGCATTGCCGTATCGACTGATGAGCTATCATCAAGGTCATCGAGTCTACCCTGAGTCATCGCGAGCAAACCTTTGGCACTGGAAAGAGCTGGGATTGCGGCACCTCGTTTGTAGTAACCTTGACCTTTTTCGACCTTTGCAATAGGTGATTTTGGATCGCATGACATAACCGAGAAATGATAACGCAGCGAAGCATCGGAATATTCTCCATCAAGGGTCATCCGGAGCAGGCGAATCAATTCTGTCCCTTTTATTGAGTCCTTCGGGTTCGAGGGAAGGATTTCGGCAAGAAGATCGGAAAGTTGATTGCGGAGACTCATGAGACAATATTTTTGCAAAGATGCGGGCGGCCGCTAGATGCAACGTGAAAAAGTGTGGTTTGGGCAAGCCCCAAGTCGATCAAAACCAAAAAAAATGATAGAATTTCAAAAAGAATATTTAGAGTTCTGAAATATTCATTGAATAAATCGGTTCGACTTGCGGTCTCAAATAGCAAACTGTTAAAAAAAGGGAAATGAAGGGGAGTTTTACAATCGTTTTGATGATAATTTTATCATCTCTTGCATCAGCGCAAACCGCACGTGAAATCATGGAGTCGGTCCGCCAGGTAACCGTTCTTCAGAAGGAGCAAACTCTCACCGGATTTTTGCGTAAGGGCGCAGACAGGGTTCCCCTTAACTTGTTTCTTCGGGGTAAAGATATCCAGTTCACCCTAAATGGGGGAGCGGAAGGCTTTCATCTTAGATTGAAAGAAAACGACCAAGAGTTTTGGGATATCGACGACGGCAAGGCCAAACGATTTCCAGCCGAAAAAATCGGGACATCAATCGCGAACACTGATGTGACCTACGAAGATCTTGCTTTGAAATTTCTCTACTGGCCCAACCCTCAACATGCGGGAACTCAAAAAATTGGGCTCGAAAATTGCTGGAGAATTCACATCGTTAATCCTGAAAAAACTGGGAGTTACCGCGAAGTAAGTATTTGGGTCACTAAAAAACATAGGGCTCTTGCCAGAGTGGTAGGATACGGCCCAAAACCAGGTCGCCGGCCACTGAAGCAATTTGAAATTATTGACGTAATGAAAGTGAACGGAGTCTTCACTGTCGAAACGATGAAAGTCAGCATGTTCGACGAACAACGAAAAGTCCAAGGCATCACCTATCTTGAATTTGATAAACCAAAGCGCCGGGGGCGCTAGGCTTTTCAATATTGAAAAACAATTTCGCCGGATTCAATTGGCGCACTTTTAGAATAGAAATCAGATTGTTTTTCGTTGTCGTCTTATGCATCTAGCCCAAAAGCGGTGTGGACAACTTTTGCGGCTTTCTCAATCTGATCTTCTTCAACGGTGACCGAGATCTTGATTTCTGATGTCGAAATCATTCCAATGTTGACTCCAGCTTTACCTAACGCATCAAACATCTGAGCAGCGACTCCGGAATGGCTACGCATCCCGATACCTACACATGAAAGTTTGGCGATACCGGCTTCGGTTTGGATAGCGGCCTCTCCAGAAAGCTCGGCAAGGACTGGCTTGAGAGCACTCTGGGCCCGACCTAGATCGTTTGTGTGCATAGTGAAGGAGTGCCGTGCCAACTTATCGCTAGCAATGTTTGAGACGATCATATCGATATTCACCTCAGCTTCAGCAAGTGCGCCAAGAATGCGACCGGACATTCCTGGTGTATCGGGAATATCGGTAATGGTAACTCTGGCTTGGGAGCGCTCGATTGAGACTCCGCGAATGACAACTGATTCCATGGCTTCGTGTTCTTCGGTGACAATGGTCCCCGGGTTATTATTGAGTGATGATTTAACTTCAAATTTCACACCATATTTTTTGGCGAATTCGACCGAACGAGATTGCATAACCTTAGTTCCAACAGAGG
>JAKMGP010000192.1 GCA_022424905.1 Akkermansiaceae bacterium
GCGGTTGAAGGTCGAGGCGGTCCCTGTGACGGCTTTGATTGCCTCGACAATTTCCTCCCCTTTAATCTCGGCAAGCATCCTGTCCCCAAAGGCTTGGGTTAGCGTCTCTTCCAAGTATCGGTAATCCCTCAAGGTGGATAGACTACGCTTGCCTTCTTTCTCCTCCATGAAGGCGGAGAAGGCTTCTGTGATTGGCTTAGATGCCCGTGCCAGTCTCTCCATTTCGGCGACTCTTTCGGCGGCTTCCAAGATGGTAATCCCGTAGGGTTTCAATATCGCTTCCGCGCGGGTGGCGGCCTCGGCCAGTATCGGCTTAATGCTTTTTGCCTGTGTTCCAAATTTCGCCCTTTTCTCTTTGTATCGTTGTGCTGCGTCGAGTGCTTTCTGTCGGGTATTGAAGAATCGCTGCTCACGTTTTCCTGACTCGGAATAACCTGCTGGGACGTTTAGTCGCCAACTCATATTGGCAGTTTTTACTGGTTTGAAATTAACTGGCCTAGCCATGCGGTGATACTCACCGAATTCACCTTAAAAACAAGCAATATGCCCAAAATGGAGAAAATATGGAAAATGGATACGCTTTGTATCAGTGAGTTATGTAAGTCCTTCCCATTACAAATCAGTAGCTCTACCAACTGAGCTAAGGTGGCTTATTAGCGAACCGATTAGGTGACCGTTTCGCCGACTGCGCGGATAATATCCCTCAATCGGAAGCTGACAAGTCCTGATCTTTCAATTTTATCTCCTTCATTATGATGGCGGTAGCAATCAAAATAAGAACCGCTGAAAGCCCTCCCACCCAAAAAGGCCCGAATGCGGCCGCCAGCGGAAAGGCTAAAAATGGCGCGATCACTCCTCGGCAACCTGTAAGAAAAGTATGCACGCTCATATATTCTGCGACATGCTCGGCATCAGAAAATTTAGTCACCCAAAGACTCCATACAACATTCCCTCCCGCTCTTGCCACTCCGTGCAACCCGATTCCTAGATAGAGTGCCCATAATCCATCTCCCATGAAATAGAAGATGATTCCTGCTGCAAAAAAGGCGTTTAGGATACAGCGCAGAAGGTAGAAGTTTAGCCTGTCGAAGAGCCTGCCCCAGATCAAAACAAAAACAAAAAAACAGGTTTCCGGAATGACGGTCGTGATAATGCTGACGTGGTTTTCGCTGAGATCAAAACCGTATTCCTTATTGGTGATATATTCTACGAAAAGAGAAAACGAGAGTAGGTTACCAACCCCAAGAATCATCCAAGATACGAGTAAACGTCGAAACCGATGATTTTCGCTCGTATGCCTAAAGGCATCAAAGAGCCTCACTTTATTAGAGCGGCTTAATTTTACCTTTTCAATTGCGAGAACACATCCTGCCATCATAAAGGAAGAACCTGCATAAAGTTGCAGCAATAAAGGGTAATTATTAAGTGAGGCCGTGAGTAACCACCCAAAGAGAAAAGCCGCCCCAATGGCATAGATTTTTCTCATAAAGGCTGTTATTGAAAACAACTTACCACGAACTTTGTCAGGATAATGACTATGGTAAATTTGAGAAAAAAGGGGGAGATTCAAAGTCAGAGTGACTAATGCGACCACCATTCCAAACATGTAGATCTCGAAACAATTTCCCGCGAACGAACTAATCGTAAAACCGACACCGGATATCCCGAAGATAACGGCCAACATTAAATTTGCAGAAAGGCCAGTACGCCTTACTGCCTGAACGACAAAAAGACTCAACAGTAGGCCAAGACTAGGCAACGCGACCAAGGTCGCTTTAGCAACCCCGCCAGCCTCAAACACCCGATTCGCGATTAGAATGGAGAAGGTCGTACTCAGAGTTTCGACCACACCCGCCGGAAAAGCTCTCAGATTTTCGAGATGAAAAGTTCGTGAACGATATTCGTTCTCACCCACCTGAGCCTCCCCCATCCAGTGTTTTGGAGGCCAACCACCAATAATAGACGGCAGCCACCAATCCTCCGGCAACCCCTACATGAAGAACCTGAACTACGGCATGAATACCCGAGCTACTCAAAATCAACCCCATTAACATCAGCGCAAAAACTAGGCCCAGAACTAGGCGAGGAATTTTCCCCTTCCACCTCGATTTGTATCCCAACCAGAGAGCTGCAATCAAAATGGACCAAGAAAAGCTTCGATGAATGAGGTAGATTAAAGACTCTGAAATTTCATCAATCCAACTGCCACGCGATGCAATCCCCTGTTCCATCATAAGCCGATCGGTCACTTCACGGATCTGGGATCCCATTGCCCATTCTATCATCACACAGGATAAAAGAACCATGACTTGCGGGCGACCAGGGCCTGCAATCTGAGTCCGCAAACTTCCAGGTCTCACTCCCGCCCAATAAAGGTAGGTGAGCACAAAGAGTTGAAGAAAAGCAAGAGCCATGTGAATCGTCACTACTCCGGATCGCAAACCACTAGCCACCACCACGATTCCAGTCAGAGCACTTATAATCACCAGAGCAAACGCACACACTCCAAGCTTGGGCATGATCCGACTCCTTAAGCAGGCTATCATCAATAAAAAATTTGCGAGTAAAACCGGCAGAGCAAGAAGCCGATTCGTAAATTCGATCCAAGTCTGAACCGGGTCATATTCTTCAAGAAGCCGCTCCACCGTAATTTCGTCAGGATCACGACCGAAGCGCTCAGCAGATCGCTTAAATCTTGGAAGCTTCTTTTCTAGATAAGACTCATCAACCTGCTCGATACTTGTTGGAGGGATGAATTCTCCCCAGCAAGTCGGCCAGTCAGGGCAACCCAAACCAGAACCCGTAACCCGAACAACCGCCCCCGCAAAAATCAACACGATTAGAAGAACGATCGATAACAACGCCAGTTTCTGGACACCACTTTTCCGCACAGCCGAATCGTAGCGCATCAATTTAGGAAGGCAACCATGTCCACCCTAACCTCGCTTCTCTGCCGTAACCGAAGATAAATTAACTCGATCGCGGGATGATAACTCATCAAGCGAGCCATCAAGGTCGTGAAGATCTAAAATCGAGTCTGGCTTTTCTTTGGTAATCGCAACAGCGATCCAGCGTAGTTCATCCGAATTATCCAACATCACTTTTAGAACCATCGTCAATGGAACAGCGAGGAACATCCCAACTGGACCCCAAACAAATCCCCAAAATAAAACTGAAATGATCACCACCAAGGTTGACAGACCAAAGCGACGCCCCATCAGCATAGGTTCAAGGAAATTACCTAGGAAGATATTGATTGAAATATAGCCCACCCCAACCGCCAAAGCACTGGGACCGCCATCCACCAAAAATGCCAAGATGAAGGGTGGAATTCCTGCTATAATTGAACCAAGCACAGGAATAAAATTCAGAGCGAAAGCTAAAATTCCCCACAAGATATAGAAGTCTAATCCAGCAGCCCAACAAAGAAACCCCGCGAGCACACCAGTGGCGAGGCTAACCACAGTTTTCATCGCTAGATATCTTTGAATATCTGCCGTTGAGTTCATGAGACGATCCAGATTAGGCCCTCGTGCTTCAAGGATCGCATTGACGCGACGCCCAAACATCCGAGCTTCGCTGAGCATGAAAACGGTGAGAATTAGGATCAAAAGGGTGGATCCGAGAAAACCGAGGACTCGCACTGCGACATCTTTTCCGAGGTCAAACGGGTCGAAATTTTTTCCAATCTGCGCTGGAATCTTGATTGTCGCATAATTATCGACCGTTTTGCGGGCATCTGGAACCTTTAAGTTTTCGAGCACTCCAACCGCTGTCTCGCGAACCTCCTCGATCTTTGAATTCATGGCCGGATAATACCTATCCTGCCATTTCGATTCCAAGTCGCCCGTCAGGGTAATCACAATAATGACAACACCAGTCATAAATGCGAAGTCAACAAGCACCGTCAAAAGAACGGCAATAGGCATGGGCAACCGTCGTTTACGAAGCCATGAAGTGATTGGAAATGAAACGGTCGCAATGAATCCCGCAAGTAAGACTGGAACAAAAAACGACTGCCCAAGCTTTAGCCCCGTGATTAAGACTACAACAGCAGCAGCGGTCAGCAAAATTCGGGTTGCTTGTAGCTTTTTCGCTTCGTCAGGCATAGGTCGTTCTCAACGGGAAGTTTGTCTAATTTACCCGCTGCTCACACTATACTAAATCCCCCTACTTTTGATAGTAAAAACCTTACGAAACAATGGTTTTAGCAAGAGGGCCTTTTTCACAAAGCAGACAACCACTCTCTGGGAAATTATTCTCACGCTAAGAACCAGCCAAAAAGCCGGTTAGAGGACTAGTTGCCTCCGCCTCCTCACTTGTCTCGGGAAGTCCCATTTCGAAAGC
>JAKMGP010000195.1 GCA_022424905.1 Akkermansiaceae bacterium
CCGGTTGAACCTCATTTTGGTTTTCGTAAACGACCGCAGCGATGTTTTCGCATCCTCATCGGCTACCACCCTTAGAACTTCCGGTTCTTTTCCGTATTCCTCGAGAACCTCACTCATCTCTTCAGGATTGGAGTTAGAACCATCTAGGACAAAAACAAGAACCCTTGGTTTTTGCGGCGCCGATTTAAACTGACTCATGACAACCCGAAGAGCATCTAAGGAAGGTTGGGAGGCTGGATTTGGAGTCTTTGGAAGAGTCAGCACCAAGGTCACATTTCCTTGGAGCTCCTGAAGGTTTCGTAACTTCCCATCCGCTGTCAGAAGCTCTACCTCAGGCTCGGTGATCCGCGTTTCAAAACTGGGCCGCCGACTATCCGAAGTATTTTCCTGATACCGTCGGTAAGAAAAGGTCAGGACGACCCCACTCACGACCATAAAGATCACAAGTTTGATCGCGGTAGCGCGTAATTTCTTGGGGTCCCGATCGGCGGGCTCTAATTGACTGACGTCCACTTCGGACGGAAACTAGCCTAAGTCCAAGTAAAGGCAAGACCGACCAATGCGAGAGGAAGGTAAAGTAAAGTTCCAAGAAAAGCCTTTCGCATGGGACCACGGTCACCCGAGGCTCCGTAAGTAAGAACCGGGCACATCAGATAAACCACCAAAGCGGTGTGAGAGACCGCAACCCACCAAGGAAATAACCCCGTAGCCGCCCCTGAAACCACAAGTAAAATGAGACAAATCGAGAAACCGACAAATAATTTTGAGGTCTTACCCCCCGACCCATCACCATTCGACCACATTTGGTATCCCGCGTTTTCATATTCCTCGCGACAAAGCCAGCTGATCGCGACGAAGTGAGGTAATTGCCAAAAAAACAACAGCCAGAATAGAAACCATCCACCCCAAGCAAGCCAATCACCACCACCACCGACCCAACCGATCAGAGGAGGAATTGCACCTGGAATTGCACCCACCAGAGTATTGGTAGAATGCCACTTTTTCATCGGAGTATAGACAAAAACATAAATCGCGATTGTTACAGCTGCCAAAACGGCAGCTGCCAGATTTACCATCGCCGCCAAATGGATCACTCCGAAAGCCGCTAGTCCCCAACCAATGCCGAAAGCTTTCATCACACTCATCCGTCTCGAAGGAAGCGGGCGATCTGAAGTCCGCTTCATTTGTGCATCGTCTTCGATCTCCATTAATTGATTAAAAGCTGCCGAACCAAAAGCCGAAGCTGCTGTCCCAATTAAGGTATGGAGTAGAAGCCACCACTTATCAGCCATCCCCCCTGCCCCTTTAGCAGCTAGAAAAAAGCCAAAAAGCGTCGTGATCACGACAAAAGTGTTGAGCCGCAACTTCGTGAGAACTTGCAAATCCTTAGCGAGACTCGGCGTCTCGGGCTTAACATCGATGGCTGACAACGGTTGTAGTCTGACCTCGTCTAGTGATTCCCGCAATCCCGAGTGTGCGAGAATTGCCATTTTTCCTTTTCGGCAGCCCCTCCATTCACAAGACTACCCTACACATGAGCGAAAAAGACCAATATCAGCGCGAATTGGATGTCATCGAAGAGGTGAAAGACAAGAACGGGCTCGGAAAAATCTTCGGATACGCAAAAATTTCCGGCCCTGGCTGGTTACAAGGAGCCATCACGCTCGGAGGAGGATCATTGGCGGGAGCCCTCTACCTCGGCGTCCTTTCCGGATACGGATTTCTTTGGGTCCAACCCCTCGCGATGATCTGCGGAATCATCATGCTCTCCGCCATCGCCTACGTGACACTCTCAACCGGAGAAAGGCCGCTCCAGGCCATCAACACGCACCTTCACCCGCTCCTTGGTTGGTCATGGGTCATTGCCACCATCATGGCAAATATCGTCTGGACCATGCCTCAGTTCGCCCTGGGAACCGCCGCCATTCAGCAAAACCTGTTCTCTGATGCGATTGGCAAGTCGCCCATTATTGTCGTCTTCTTCGCGATCGGACTCTACGTGAACTACCTCTACCAATCCGGAGGAAGCGGAGCAAAACTCTTCGACAAGATCATCAAAATCATGGTCGCTATCATCGTCCTCTCATTCTTCGCCGTGGTGATTAGCCTTGGCTCGACTCTTCCCTGGGGCAAAATTTTCGCGGGATACATTCCCAATTTCTCACTACTGAGCAGTCCAGCGGAGTGCTACAAGCCCCTCATTGCTGCATCATCCAACCCCGAGTGGTGGGAGAACCTCCTTCTTTCAAAACAGAAAGACGTCCTCTTTACGGCCTTTGGAACCGCCGTTGGAATCAACATGACCTTCCTTCTTCCTTACACTCTCCTTAAAAAGAAGTGGGGACCCAAACATCGCGGACTTTCCATCACCGACCTCTCAATCGGACTTTTTGTCCCCTTCTTTATCGCCACTTCCTGCGTCGTTATTGCCGCAGCCTCTTCCTTTCACGGCAGCACCGAAGGACTCGGAGAAGGTGCCGGCGAAAAAACCCTTCTCGAGGTCCCTGCCATCGAAAAATCCATTTCAGAATTCAAGGGAGACGACGAAGCCAAAGCCGCGTTCACCAAAACCTCTCTTGACGCTCTGCCTGAGGCAGATCGCAAGCTAGCAGCCATGATGAATAAGCGCGACACCAAGTCTCTCGCTGTCACTCTCGCGCCATTCACCGGTAAAGTCGTGGCCCAGAAAATTTTTGGCATTGGTGTTCTTGGCATGGCGCTATCCACCATTATCATTTTAATGCTCATCAACGGGCTCGCTTTTCAAGAGCTCTTCGGAAAAGGAAAACCCTCAAGTGATACCCCGCCTGCAAAGCCCAAGCTCGCATCACCCTACTTTCTTGGATGTGTTATTTCCGGGCTCGCGGGCTGCATGTTCCCCTTCCTCTGGACCGGGGATTCCCTTACCGCCCTCGCTGTCCCGACTTCCGTGATCGGCGGGGCTCTTTTGCCCATCGCCTACTTCACCTTCCTTCTCATGATGAACTCCAAAAAGATCCTAGGAGACAAGCGCCCGGAAGGCACGACCCGTATCATATGGAATGTCCTCATGATTTTCGCCACGTCCATGGCTACCATCGGCTCCTTCACCGCCGTTAGCCATAAAGAAGCATTTAAAATTCCAGTCGGCATGATCGGAATGGGCTTCCTGGTCCTTCTTGCAGTGGTTGGCACTGTTTCTTTTTTCATCAAAGAGAGGCAGGAAGAATCCCAGATTGATTGATTGCAGTGAAGAACGATTCTCCCGAACCTTCGAAGAATGCTCATCTAGTATCGATATCGTAGGATAAATTTAAAATGCTCAAATTTTAAGAACCTAGACCTTTGCACGTTCACTTACCTCACCACCTCAAACTTAAACTTTGACTCCACCAAAGAGATGAGTGGGTCTTAGTGACGAACTTTTAGGCAGGTCAAATTCAACCTAAATTGATTTACTGGGTTTTTCGTTCGCCGAACTACCCGTTGCCCGCTTCATTGAGGACATGTCTGAAGGTTATCAAATGCCACGTTCCGCCCGCGACGAACTCGACGGGATCGTTTACCTTCCGCGCCTTTGCGATAAAATCCGAAAACATCGCGCCGGAATTCTTCATCCTGAGTTCCATACCAACCTTGGTCTCGGCATGGACCTTTGGACCTGCCAATTCCTTGGAGTTGATTACAATGACCTCAAAGCTAAAATCATCGAAGGAGCCACTGACGAAGACGTTCTTACTTGGGCTCGCAAAAATGGCATAACCCGTCCAGATTACGAAAAATCCTGGTTTTTGGCATACATGAAAACCCGTGGTTTCCGCGACGATCTGAGCAAGCGTCTTGCTGAACGTAAAAAAGAGGATTCCAAGACTGATCGCGATGATATTTTAACCTTCATGGACTACATCGAAGTCGACGAAGGGCGTAGCCTCTAACCCACTCACCGCCATGACTGAATTCCACTACCAAGATCCATTTCCGCTCGGGTCCGACCCCACTAAATATGAGAAGATTACCTCGAATTTTGTCACCTCCGAAACGGTTGGAGATCGCGAAATTCTGAAAATCGATCCGAAGGCTCTCACCATTTTAGCCAACGAGGCGATCAAGGCCGTTTCCTTCAAACTCAGGACTTCCCACCTCGAGCAAGTTGCCTCCGTTCTCGATGATCCAGAGGCTACCGAAAACGACCGTATGGTCGCGCTAATGCTCCTTAAAAATGCCGAAATCGCCGCGCGAGGAATCCTTCCAGGCTGTCAGGACACTGGCACTGCAATCGTGATAGGCAAAAAAGGCGAAGCCGTCTGGACCAGCACCAATGATGCCGAAGCAATCTCGGCCGGTGTTCACAAGACCTACCAGGAAGAGCACCTCCGCTACTCCCAAGTATCCCCGTTAAGCATGTACGAGGAAGTCAACACTAAGACAAACCTTCCCGCACAGATCGATCTATTCGCCACCCAAGGCTCAGAATATAAATTCCTCTTTATGACCAAAGGAGGTGGCTCGGCCAACAAATCATTCCTCTACCAGCAGACCAAATCCCTTTTAAATCCGGAAAGCCTTATCGAATTTTGCATCGAAAAAATGCGGTCCATTGGCACCTCAGCCTGCCCACCTTACCACCTTGCTTTCGTGATCGGCGGAACCTCTGCAGAAGCCTGCCTTAAAACCGTCAAACTCGCATCGGCCCGCTACCTCGACGAACTTCCCACGACAGGGAACGTACACGGACAAGCTTTTCGCGACATCGAACTCGAAAGCAAGCTCCTTGAAGCCGCCCGTAAAATTGGGATAGGTGCCCAGTTTGGCGGGAAATATTTTGCGCATGACGTCCGTGTCATCCGCCTCCCCCGACACGGTGCTTCCTGCCCCGTCGGACTCGGCGTTTCCTGCTCGGCTGATCGCCAGGCCAAAGCCAAGATTACCAAAGATGGTATTTTCTTGGAAGAACTCGAAGAGAACCCCGGCCGGTTTATTCCTGATGAATTTCGAGACTGGAAGTTCAAGGGTGTCGAAATCAATCTCGACGATGGGATGGAAACAACTCTCTCTACTCTCTCAAAATATCCCGTCACCACGGCCGTCTCACTTTCCGGCCATATTATCGTGGCTCGCGATATTGCACACGCTAAGCTTAAAGAGATCCTAGAAGCCAAGGGCGAGTTTCCAGACTATTTTAAAAAATATCCTGTCTACTACGCGGGCCCCGCCAAAACGCCAGAAGGCATGGCATCAGGTTCGTTCGGTCCAACCACCGCCGGGCGGATGGATCCTTACGTTGACATCTTCCAAGAAAACGGTGCCTCCATGGTCATGCTCGCCAAGGGAAACCGCTCTCAACAAGTCACGGACGCCTGCAATAAACACGGTGGGTTTTATCTTGGCTCAGCCGGTGGCCCTGCCGCTCTACTCGCCAAAGAGCACATCAAAAGCCAAGAGGTCGTCGATTTCCCCGAACTTGGCATGGAAGCCGTTTGGAAAATTAGAGTAGAAAACTTTCCAGCCTTCATTCTAGTTGACGACAAAGGTAATGATTTTTTCACACAGATTAACCAGTGCCCAACTCATTGATACTGCTGGGGCTACCCTCGTCTGAACCGGCACGTCAGAGGCTGTTGGTTTGAAGCAGTCAGCCAGAGTAGACTTCCTTGAGTCCTGAAAACTCCATAGGAAGAGGATTTGATGTTTCCATTGGAAGGCAACCCAAATAGCGCGTATACTCCCAAGAACTCCTAACGTAACAAATCCTTCTTCCATCCACCCACCCCGAGAACCTTAGCCTTCATCTTTTAGAAGCTCACTCCTATGTCACCTCGCCCTCTAATTATCAGCCTGCTCCTTTCTTGTCTTATCCTTCCTACCAGCGCTGAACTCCTCGTCCACTATCCTTTTAATGATGAAAACGGATCAATCGTCGCAAATCAGGGAACCAAAAGAAATGGGACAATGGTCGGTGGCGCAACCTATGGTGGAAGTAAAGATACGACTTTTGGACAGGCCTTTTATGGAAACCGAACCGGAGCAAATGACGGCTATGTTCAAACCGGCCTCGCTGGAACTGAGCTAGGACTCGGACCAGGCTCCGTCTACACCGCCATGGCATGGGTAAACTGGTCTGGTCCCAGTGGCAACGTTGACCATATGGTCTTCGGTCAGGAAGACGGACCTGGGAACGCAAGCCAGCTTCACCACGGGATCCGTGCTGATAGCACTGCAAATATTCACTATGGTGGCTGGGGAAATGACCTCAACGATGCAGGCACCGTTCCTACTGAAGAGTGGACTCATGTCGCTTGGTCGTTCGATGGCACCAATAAAATTGTCTTTGTCAACGGAGTCGAAACTTCCCGTGGAGCAGGTAGCACCATGGCAGGACACGCTCTCCCCGTGATCGTCGGAGGGCACGGACGCGATGCAGCTGACCCTGCTGGACAAAGCTTTAACGGAGCAATTGACGAAGTTAAAATTTTCAACGAAGCCCTCACCGCAGCACAGATTCAAGAGGAGATGCCCCCAAGGGTTAGCGGACCTTCCGTTCCCCTCTTTGGAACAAGTCCAACTTTCATCAACTCCGGTGATAGCTCAATGCTCTCATGGCAAGTCACCCCACCATTCACCTCAATCTCGATCGACAATGGAATTGGTAGCGTCCTCACTCAGACCGATGGAAGCGGATCAGGGAGCCTCTCTATTTCGCCGAACGCCAGCACAACCTACACGATCACCGCTGCCAACGAGGATGGCGAGACCACGCAAACTAGCAGTCTCTTTGTCGATGTTGATCCCTCAACTCCCCGCATCAATGAATTTTCAGCTGATACCGCCACAGATGGACTGACCGATGAAGATGGCGACAACGAAGATTGGATTGAAATCTATAACCCCGGTCCAAATGCCGCCGATCTCTCAAATTTCTATCTGACCGACAATCCGACCTCTCTCAACGAGTGGGCTTTTCCTGCTATTACGATGCAGCCAGATTCTTACCTTATTGTCTTTGCATCTGGAAAAAACAGAACGGCTATTGGCAGTCAGCTGCATACAAATTTTAAATTATCCTCAAGCGGCGAATATCTTGCGCTGGCGCGTAAAGCCGACAACGGCGGATTTCAAGTCGTCGGCGATTTTTCTCCCGAATACCCAGCACAGGAGGAAGGCCTCTCTTATGGATTAGCCGCTGACGGAATCAGCCTCGGCTTCCTTCTAATACCAACCCCCAACACCATCAATGGCCCTGTCGGAGAGGGCTTTGTAGCTGACACCACCTTTGACATTGATCGGGGATTTTTCACAACGCCGTTCAGCCTCACAATTAGCACCGCAACCCCCGATGCACAAATTCGCTACACAACGAATGGCTCAGAGCCGACCGCAAGCAACGGAACAATTTACACCAGCCCCATTAGCATCAATTCGACAACGACGATTCGGGCAGCCGCCTTTAAGGCTGGTTTTTTCGCAACTAACGTGGACACCCATACCTATTTCTTTCTGAATGACGTGCGGACTCAGTATGCCAATGGAGCTGCACCGAACGGCTGGCCATCTGGCTCCGTTAACGGCCAGACCTTCAACTACGGAATGGATCCGGATATCTTCAATCGTTATTCAGCCCAAGAGATGATCGACGCCCTCTCGGCAATCCCTTCGATCTCGATCTCAACCGACCAAAGTAATCTCACAGGAAGTGGTAACCAGGGGATTTATGTCAACCCAGGATCTAGAGGAAAAGGTTGGGAACGGCCCGCTTCTTTTGAAGTCATTCACCCAGATGACACTGCGACAAACCTGCAAAGCAACTGCGGAATTCGTGTCCGGGGAGGCTTTAGCCGCAGCACCGGAAATCCGAAACACGCTTTTCGCATCTTCTTTAGAAATGAATACGGCGACGGGAAGTTGAGCTATCCAATGTTCGGAGCCGAGGGTGTTGACAAGTTCGACAAGCTGGATCTCCGGACCTCGCAAAACTATTCCTGGGCTTTCCAAAATAGCACTTCTAACACCTTCCTCCGGGAGGTTTTGGGGCGGGATTTACAAAGTTCCTTTCATCGCCCCTACACTCGAAGCAGGTACTACCACCTCTACCTTAATGGAGTTTACTGGGGACTTTATATGACACAGGAACGAGCTGAAGCTAATCATGGAGAAGCTTACCTCGGAGGCGACGATCAGAATTACGACACCATCAAGTCGGCTGGTAGCAGCGGGGGATATAACACCGAAGCAACCGACGGATCCTTCGCAACCGGAAGTGACTGGAACCAGCTTTGGAATATGGCTAGGACTCAGAGATCAAGCCCTACCATCACAAACTTTATGATGATGCAGGGGCTGAATCCCGATGGTTCGAGAAACCCCTCACTTCCAATTTATTTGGATGTCGATAACCTCATCGATTACCAAATGATTATTGGATATACAGGCAACTACGATGCTCCATTGTCCGATTTCGTGGGCGCTTCCAATAATTGGTATACCGTCCGGGATCGCGAGCGGGATAGCTTTGGCTTCCAGTTCTTCGTCCACGATGGCGAGCATTCGATGGGAGCCGGCGGGAAATGGAATGGGGCTAACGATCGTATCAATACCTCCAATGGTTCCGGTAGCCGAGGCACCTATAACAAGAGTAATCCTTCGTTTATTCACTTCGATCTTGCTGAACGCACCGAGGAATATCGATTACGTTTTGCTGATCGCGCCCACCTTGCTCTCTTCAACAACGGACAACTAACGAGGGACCGGGTCTTCAACCTCATGGAGGCACGACGCTCTACCGTCTCCGATGTCATTATCGCGGAATCTGCCCGCTGGGGAGATTCTAAACGTAGTGATCCTCTCGACGAACAAGATTGGATCAATGCTGTGAATAGTCTGATTGGTGTGATCAATAATAGGACTGAAAACTTCCTTGGACATCTCCGCCTTGCCGATCTTTACCCTGACCTCCCCGCTCCAAAATACTCCCAGCATGGAGGCGATGTTACACCAGGAACGTCTATAGGCGCTATCGTCCCCACGTCAGGAACGCATTTCTATTACATGATTGGAACCGGCGACCCGGAACGAACCAGCTGGCAGGACCCTCTTGATTCCAGGCTGGTCGGCGGAGACGTGAACCCATCCGCTTCAGTATTACCAATCACAGGTGGCGGACCTGGGGGCGTTGTTGAAACAAACTACATTAACAACGGCGATAACTGGAAGTATCTCGATAACGGAAGCAATCAGGGGACGGCTTGGCGGACCCCAGGCTTTAACGATAATTCGTGGGCTGCAGGATCCGCCGAACTTGGTTACGGTGATGGTGACGAGGCTACGGTTTTAAACTCGGGTCCTTCCAATGCAAAATTCCCAACGACCTACTTCCGAAAATTCTTTACCATTCCCGACCCTTCGGTCTTCGGTGATTTCCAACTTACAATCACTTACGACGATGCCTATGTGGTCTATGTGAATGGAATCGAAGCAGCCCGCCACGCGAACCTTCCTTCCAATCCAGCATTCGACTTGTATTCAGGAAACACAGTCGGAAATAACGCTATCGACACAATTTCTATTCCTTCTTCTGCATTCTCTGCGGGACAAAACACGATCGCGGTGGAAATTCATCAGGGCAATTCAGGGAGCTCGGATATCAGTTTCGATCTCTCACTTACGGGGCGCCCCGAAGGAGGTGGAGAAACTATCATCCTTAACCTTCCCGACACCATTAACGAGCCCGTCTGGATCAAATCACGAACATACAACGCCGCCTCTGGAACATGGAGCGCTATGAATCAGGCCTTCTTTTCGATCGCCGAACCTGCTGCACCAAGTGATATCGTCATCAGCGAAGTTCACTACCACCCCAGCAACCCAACCACTGCCGAGCTCTTGATCGACCCGAACTTCGATCAAGACGACTTTGAATTCATCGAGATTTTAAATATCGGATCCAAGATCGTCGACCTTGGAGATGCTGCCTTTGTCCTGATTCCAATTAAAAATGAACTCCAAGGAGTAGAATTCATCTTTCCGCCAGGCACCCTAATTAATTCTGGGCAACGCTTAATCATTGCCGCTAACACCACCGCCTTTGCCGCAAGATATCCAGGAACTCCCTTTGCTGGTGACTACTCAAGCCGCCTCTCTAATACTGGTGAATGGATCACCCTAGTTGATAAGGATGGCAATATAATTGATAGCTTCCGCTACAATGACATCACCCCCTGGCCAGAGGCCGCGGATGGGACAGGACCCTCCCTCGTTCGAAACAACCCCTCTTCAGACCTCGACCCGACTCTTTCCACAAGCTGGAGTTCTAGCCCAAGAGCAGGCGGAAGCCCCGGGACGGCTGACGGCACTCCATTCCTTGGCGACCCTCTCGCCGACCTTGATGGTGATGGTTTTGTCGCAATCATCGAATACGCCCAAGGCTTATCCGATGCGGTGTTTTCATCCCAAGAACATCTCGAGACCTTCTCGATTGATATCGATGGAATCATTTACCCAGCAGTAAGCTTCCGAGAAAATCCAGATGCCACCGATGCAATCATCTCATTAGAAGTTTCCCCTAGTTTAGGAACTACCTCTTGGGACGGCAGCGGAACATCTCTTATATTTGTAAGCTCGAAAAATAATCCCGATGGCACTTCTCGCCATACCTATCGGCTTAACACTCCACTCGATGTATCTTCAAAGCAGTTTTTCCGCCTAAAGGTTTCTTATTAGGCTAA
>JAKMGP010000231.1 GCA_022424905.1 Akkermansiaceae bacterium
ACGCGGGTAAACTTCACATCTTCGCTTTTGGTAGTCACGAAAGCAGTCATGCCAGACAGCATTACTTTCTCGACTCCTTCCATTTTGCCCAAGGCCGCACGGGCCTTTTTAGCAGCACCTCACCCACCACCACTGAAGGATACGGTGTATCCCTCGATAGTCGATGCAGCGACGTCTTCAGCATCAGCCGGGGCAGCAATGGCTACCGGGGCTATTGCTCCGAAGGCACACATCATGCCAAATCTAATTGTTGCATTCATAGCGGGGGAATATTAACGCACTAAAACGGCCCTGCAAGTGGTGTTTTTCAGTTTGTTGGAATAGATCACTGCCTGAAATTGACTACAAAAACGCCTCGGAGGAAAAATCCTGCGAGGCGATAGTTGGTTGAAGCTGATTTTTTTCAGAAGTCTTACTCAGCGTTGCGGGCAGCCTTCGCAGCTTCCGCAGTAGCGACTTGGGACTCACTTTGGAATCTCCACCTAACCTTGTTGCGCTTGGGAGCAGTGCGGGCTTTGCGGATTGCGCGGTCAATGGTGCTCTCATGGGAACGGCGGCGACGCATTTCCTCGAGTATTCCCTCTGTGTCGAGCTTGGTTTTCAAGCGCTTCAGTGCACGATCGACACTTTCTCCACTTTTGACATCAACGCCACGAATATGTTTTTCCATGATAAATAGCCCTCGGGATTCGACGGGAGCGGGAAATTAGGGGGGAGGCAGGGAACCGTCAAGCCCCCATTTACGGGAAAAGTTGAGAATCTTAAACTCTTCGTTCGTTAGGTTTTGTTAAGTTTCTTTTATACAACTGCTTGAGCCTTCTGATGAGAGGCTGTTTTGTGGTTAGGCGGGATGGATGAGAGGCCTGCCAGCTTCGACGACGAACTTGGCTCGAGAGCTCGTTACCCCTCCGGGTTTTAAGACATCGGTGATAGTTTTAAAATCAGCGGTGTAGGTTTTCGGAGTGACGTCACACATAATATAACCGCGCTCACGGTTGTGGAATTTATTGCAGGGGTTTTTAGCCTGAAGGGTCTCGAGGTCATTGATCTTTGGATTGCCATTGCCGCCGCTAGCGAGAGAAGTTGCGACAAACTCGGTCGCAACCGTCGGAAGGTCACCTTTGAGATCATCGATTCGTAATTCATTAGCCCAATGCGAATGAATATCACCGGTCAGCACGACAGCATTCGAAATCTTGTGGTCCCGGATGTGCTCAAGAAGTTTTTGACGTTCGGCGGCGTAACCTGGCCATTGATCCATTGAATAGGCTGCCTCTCCCCTCGTGTTGCGATTGACCAAAGCCATCATGACTTGCTGGGCGAGTATATTCCATGTGGCACTAGATGACTTAAGGGAACTGAAGAGCCATTTGCGTTGCTGCTTGCCGAGCAGGGTATTACGCGGATTCAGGGCGGCTTCGTTGAGGGGATCCTTACCGTCGTTGTTGGGTTGGTTGGTCCGGTATTGCCGAGTATCTAGGACGAAGAGTTTGGCGAGCTTCCCAAAGTTCCCTTTTCGGTAAAGTTGCATATTTGGTCCTTTAGGAAGCGAGGTTGAACGGAGGGGCATCATTTCGTAATAGGCCTGATAGGCATTGGCACGGCGGACAAGAAGTTGGGCCGGTGTTATGCCGGATTGTTCAGAAATGTCGCTACTGTAATTGTTGTCGACTTCGTGGTCGTCCCACGTGAGGAACCATGGGCAAGTCGCGTGCATGGCCTGAAGGTCAGGATCTGTTTTGTATTGGCTGTAACGTAAACGATATTGTTCAAGCGTTTCGATCTCGGGGCCAAGATGGCGCCGGACTTTGCCACCTCGGCCACTGGCGTATTCGTAAATGTAATCGCCGAGGTGAAAGACAAGGTCGGGTTGGTCTTGAGCCATTTGCTGGTAAGCAGTGAAGAGACCTTGCTCCCAATGTTGGCAGGAGGTGACAGCGAAGCGGAGTTTTTCGGGGCTGGCATCCGGGGTTGGCATGGTGCGGGTCCGACCGATTGGGCTGGTGGCATCGCCTGCCTGAAAACGGTAGTAATACCAGTGATCCGGCTTCAGGCCTTGAGCCTCGATATGGACTGAAAACCCGAGTGCAGAAGTCGCGGTGGTTTTGCCCGAGGTAATGATTTTTTTAAACGAGTCGTCGGTCGCGACTTCCCAACGAACCTCGACAGGATGGTCTGGCATTCCTCCCCCGGGCTCGAGTGGTTTAGGTCCAAGGCGGGTCCAAAGAATGACGCTTTTATGATCCGGGTCGCCAGAGGCAACGCCCATGGAAAAGGGGGTGGATGAAAAACTGACCTTTATAGGAGTGCCGGCAGTTTGGCCAAGTAGGGGGATAGCTGAGAGGGAAGCAGCGTAGGTGAGAAAAAGTCGTCGGGAAAGGTGACCCTCGTGTTGGAGGGCTGAAGGAAGTTGTTCAAACATAAGTTAAAGATTTTCTAGACTCTGACCGTATTAGGACACGATGTCACTTTAAGATATGGTGTTATTCGGCCTAATGGCTTCGCTTCTCCGCGTTGCAGTGGGGTTGTTTCTCCAGATCAAGGTTCCTACAGCCCCCCATGTTGAATTTTCGTAAACTTACGACCGCGGTCATATTTGCCACCGGGGTTGGTTTCCTAGCTCCAGCTCGTGGCGCTGATCTAGAGCTTGTGGGGCGGGAGTTAGCGAGAATGCTTCAAAATGGTCATTACGCCCGCCTTGCATTTAACGAGGATCTAAGTCGCCGATTTCTCGAGCGATATCTGGATTCACTTGATGGGAAAAAAGTCTACTTTTTAGATCGGGAGGTGACCGAGATGAAACGTCGCTATGAGCGTGCTCTCCATGACCGCATTAGCACCAAATCCATCATGCCGGTGGCCAATAGCATCCATGGAATTTACCGAGGACGTGTGATGGCACGAGTTGCTTACGTCAAAAACCTTCTCGCGGTTAAAGAATTTCCCTTCGAGGAAGAGAGAGTTGTGATTGACGACCGGAGTGAGGCCCCTTGGGCAGCCGATGATATAGAGCTTCGAGAAATCTGGAGTGATAATTTGGAGAATTTATTGCTCTCCGAAATGATTCGTCGTAATCGCCTCAAGACTCGAGCGATCGAAACGGGAAAGCCAAACCCTTTTCGAAGGAAGCCTTCAATTAAAAAAACAGTTGAACTCAAGTTTGATCGGCTGCTTGAGTCGATCGAAGGAGTTGAACAAGAGGACGTCGCAAATTATTTTTTCTCGGCGGTGACGAAAGCTTACGATCCACACAGCGAATACTTTAGTGCAAATGAAATGGCACAATTCAAGATTGATGTCAGCAACGAGTTAGTGGGGGTTGGCGCAAGACTCCATAGCAACGATAATGGGGAGATCGAAATCAGGGGGATTGTGAACGGGGGGCCGGCTGATCGTCAGGGAGAACTTACGCTAGGCGATCGGATTATCGCGGTTTCGGCGAGAAATGATGGAAAGTGGAAGAGCGTTCTTTTCAAATCACTCGATAGAGTTATTGAGGATATTTTGGGAGAAAAGGGTGCGTTGGTTGGCCTGCGTGTAAGACGCGAGGTGAATGGAAAAGATCAGGTCATCGATATCGCTATTCCGCGGGGGGTTGTGACGATGAAAGACGAACTCGCAACCGCCCGAATTTACGACTACCGGCAAGATAAAAAATCACTGCGTCTCGCTGTCATGAAAATCCCATCTTTCTACTTTGATTTTGAGAATTCAGGCAGTCGGGTTTCAGTCGATGTGGAGCGTTTGTTGGGGCGCCTGAAAAAGGAACAGATTGATGGGCTCGCCCTCGATTTAAGGGATAATACGGGGGGGTCGTTACCAGAGGCACAGCGTCTTACTGGATTTTTTACGGGACGTGGCCCAGTGGTTCAGGTTCGTTCAAAGAGCGGGCAGATTCGCGCCCTAAACTCTCTTCACCGTAAACCTCTGTATGATGGACCATTGATAATTCTAGTGAATAGAAACAGTGCTTCAGCGACCGAGATTTTGGCGGGCGCACTTCAGGATTACAATCGGGCTGTGGTGGTTGGGGCTTCCTCAACATACGGCAAAGGAACCGTCCAGAAGATGATGGATATTTCGGAATATATGCCCATTCTTGCAGATCGTGAGGACGCGGGATGGCTGAAGCTGACTTTCCAAAAATATTATAGGGTTTCTGGGAGTTCTGTTCAAATTAAGGGAGTGGTTCCCGATCTGATTTTACCCGGTCTGAGTGATGCTTACGAAACAGGAGAAGGTTTTAAAAAGTATGCTCTTCCACATGACATTATTCGCCGCAGCCCGGACTTCGCGCCGCTTGAGCGAAATGGACTGTTTATTCCTGAACTTACGGAGAAGAGTCGTAAACGAGTAGATGCCGAACCGTATTATAAGGAGCTGACTGCTGACATCCAGAGAGCTAAAAAGGCACTTAAAGAAAACACCGTTTCACTTAACCTGAACGAGCGGTTGGCTGAGTTAAAGGAAGAAGAGAGCCGTCGTGAGCTGCGGATTAAGAAGCGCACCAAGCATTTTATAGCAATCAAGAAAAGGGATCAGAAGGAACTCAAGATTTCTCGGCTCACTTTAGATGATATTGATGCTGGGAAGCTTCCCTTAGTTGATCCGAAGGAAGAGGCTGACGATTACATGAGGCAAGCAGTCGATGAAATCGCTGATCTTGAGAAGGCCTTAAGATGGCCCAATGGAATTGACGCCGTGCAACGGGAAGGTCTGCACGTGCTAAGAGACTTGGTTAAAGCCATTGAGTCGGAGGATCTCGCTCAGGTCGAAGCCGATTGAGAATGACCTGCCGGTCTGAAAATTGGGTTTCTAGTATTCGAGTCCTAGCTTTTTCAGCTTGGGCGTAATTTGTTGCGGGCAGTAAGGATTTTCTCCCTTTTTGCGAAAGTAGTAGTCTTGATGCTCTTCTTTTGCCGCGTAGAATTCCTCGGCGTCTCGGATTGTAGTGATGATTGGCGTGTCAAAATTTGTTTGAGCTTCCTTTTTTGAGGCTTCAGCAAGTTCGCGCTGCTTCGGCGAATGGGCGAAGATATGGCTCATGTAAATCGAGCCCTTATCAACTCCTTGCCCCAGTGAGTCGGTTGGGTTATGAGCTTTCCAAAACCATTTCAGAATTTCTTGCGTGGAAATTTTGTTTGGATCGAAGACAACTTGAACAACTTCGATATGTCCCGAGGTTTGTGAGTAAACTTCCTCAGAGCTTGGGTTAGGAATATGGCCCCCCATGAATCCTGAAGTGGCTGATATGACCCCGTCAAGTTGCTGGAACACGGCCTCTACACACCAGTAGCAGCCCCCACCAAGAGTGATTGTTTCATGCTTTTCAGGATCAGTCGGCTCGTCGGGTTTGACGTCGACAATCTTGGGCTTGCATGAGGTGAAAAGCAATGCTGCGGTCAGTAGTATGGTGATGTTGTGTGAGGCTTTCATGGTTAAAAATTACTCTTGGCTTTGATTTCTTTTAAGGGTCATTTCGACCCGTTGTTTGATCCCTTCTGGGACGGGATTATTATTTACGTAGTCGACAACTCCGGCTTCATCCTTGCTCATCCATCTTCCAATCATCCGGTGGAAGGTGTTGCGCTGGTCGTCTTCGCTGGTGAGTCTCATAATCCAATCGGCAGCAAAGGCTGGTTCTTCCCCCATGGAATGCCAAACGAGGGAGCGCACGCTTTCATCAAAAGCAGGATTCCCTTCGTAGTTGGCTAGCCAGTCGGAAGCTGCCACTACGTCTTCACTCTGAATCATTTCACGAACGAGAGCGGGGCCGGCGGAGGCTACAATTTCTTCGGGTTGGCTTTCGACCCAGTTTCGGGCGGCGGCAAGATCGTTATCCGCCCATTGTTGAATGATTTCTCCCGCGGAAGATTTTAGAATTTCCGACCCCATTGAGGAGGCCCATTCAGCGGCGGCGCGCGGGTCGCTTTCGGCGAGCTGTCCGGCAAAACGGCTGGCAGCTCCCGATTTGAGTTTTTCATCACTTAGGCCCGCAATCCATTGCTTGGTGTTTTCGGGGCCTCCGCTAGTGACTTCGGCAAAGACGGCATCTAAAGCCTGGCCACGTCCGCGAGAGAAGGGGAGCTCTTCGAGCAACTCGGTGGCACGACCGAGGTCGATTGAGGAAATACCTTCGATTACTCCAACAATCCATGGGTTGGCATCAGCACCTTTTGTTTCGCTATCGAAGTTTTCGCGAGCCCATGCTACTGCGCCTTCGGTATCATTTTTGGCCCAAGCGGAAAGAATAGTCTGACGAGCAAAATTGGTCCCGGTCTTCTCTTTAGCATAATCGAGGGCCTGAAGTGGATCGACCTGAGCCCAGGCGGAAAGAAGCATTCGGTATTCGCCGAATTGCTCGTTTTCGATTCCACCTTCTCGGTAGGCATCGACAGCATCGAGGTATTGGTCAGGCGAGAGATTTTTTACGAATTTGAGAAATTCTTCGGCCCGGGCAATCGGGTCTGACATGTTTTTAAGAGCTTTGGCTTCCTCGCGAATCGCCTTAATCTGTAATTTGCTTGAGGTTTTTGTAGATGTTGAAGCGATCTGGCCGGTCGTCGCAGAAGGGTTTGAGGACTTGACTCTACGATAGATCGACCTAGATCCAGAGGCCGCAGCTTTTGCCTTAGAATCAGAGGTGTCAGCAGCTCCTGGTGGGTTTGTAGATCCCCGTCCGACGAGAAAGGCAGCTCCGCAGCTGACAGCCCAGGCTGCGGCAAAAAGTCTATTTTTTGAAGTCATGGAGGTAAGATAGTAAACTGTAAACGATCCTATTCCGGCTTTTTTTTCGGATCCGTTCGTCTGGGGGGCATAAATAAAGAATAAATCTGCGGTTGCGGCAAGCGGCGGTGGAGCGTATGTCAAAACGATGAACCTTCTAGAGGACGACTCAGCAGTCATGGGGAAGACCCGCGACCTTTGTGAAACTATTGCCAATGATTCGGATTATCGCGACCTTCTTCAAAAGGTGGAGAAATTCCTTGGCGATGACGAAGCTCGCTTGAGCTACCAATCGGTGCACGAAAGCGGGCAGGCCCTGAATCAGAAGCAGCAATCAGGACTTCAATTGTCAGATAGTGAAATCGCTGAGTTTGAAGGTGCCCGCACCGAGCTCTTGAACAACCCGATCGCTTCTGACTTCATGCAAGCTCAGCAAACTCTTGAAGCTCTTCAATCGAGCGTAAGCCGGATGGTGGGAATGACTTTGGAGCTAGGGCGCGTCCCAACACCTGAAGATATTGCCCAAGCAAGCGGTGGCGGGTGCTGTGGCGGCGGCGGCGAAGGCGAAGGTGGTGGTGGCGGATGAGGCTGCTAATCCGTCCCGGCAGTTTGCCGGACCTTCATATTTAAAACGTAAAGGGTGGCCGCGATGGTCATCCTTTTTTATTTTTCTTTTTTTTGGGTTTTGGGAGAATTCCTTTTAAGGCTTTCTCTGGCAGGAAATTCGAGTTTTTGGTTGCCCACGCAATGGCTGCGTTTCCGTCGGTTTTGTGCCAGCGGTTTAAGATGTCACGATAGTAGCGCTCTTGGTCTTTGGGGCGCGAAAGGGTTGCGACGTTTTCGAGTGCAGTTTGCGGGTCTTGCTGGCCTGCTTCTTGCAAAAAACGAATGCGGGCACCATCAAGGTCGGGATCGTCACCGAGACTACGAAGCCAAATTGCAGCTTCTGCCGGATCTTTGCGAGCGAGGTATTTAGCAACTCCTTCGGCTGCTTCGGTCATGGTGTCTTGTGGGAGGCTTTCGGCCCATAATTTGGCGCCATCGAGATTCTGTTGGGCGTATATTTCTGAGACAACTTCGGAGGCATCGCGTCGAGTTGCGACCGTGGTCATGTTACGAATCCAATTAGAGGCAGATTCGGGATCTCGGCGGGCTAACGAACTTGCAAGGCGCTTTGCGGTGTCTCTTTGGAGTTTTGGGTCCTTGATTTGCTCGATCCATTTGCCGGCAAATTCAGCTCCCCGGATCACCACTTCGGGAAGGATTTCGCGGATGGCTTGGTTTCTAGTGTTTGCGTCTTCGATGCCTTTGAGTGCCAAGAGTGCTCCCTCAGGATCATTGCGGGCCATTCCTTCGATTAGGCCGATTACCCAGTCATTGACCTCGCCATTGTCTTCAAGGCCTTGAATGGCTTTCGCAGCTTCCTCTGGGCTATCGGCTGCCCAAGCTGAGATTGCGGTTTTGCGAGTCCAACCGTCGGATTCATTTTCATCGAGAAAGGCGATTGCCGTGAAAGGATCTCGGTCCATCCAGGCGGAGATCAGCATCGAGAACTCACTTCGATTATAGTCAACCCATCCGGCTTCACTGAAATTTTGGACAATGTCAGCTATTTCGTTGTTATCGATGCGATCAATAAAGGCGATCATCTGGCGGGTGCGTTCGACGCGGTTCCCGACATTTAGAACATCGGAGAGTTCGATCATGGTTTGATGGATCGCTTCCTCATCTGCGGTAGATATCGAACCATTGGTGATTTTCCTTCGGCCGAGTTTCTGAGCTTCAGCAATATAGGAGGGGGAATCGAACGAGCGGGAATCGTGGGTAGGTTTTGGGAGTGAGGCTCCAGTCCCATTCGTGAGGTCTGCGTTCGATGCGCTTTTCCGCCCAACAAGTAGGCCAATCGCGAGCGCAATTAGCCACGAAATGGCGATCAGGGTATTGCGGGGTGTGATTCGATAAGGCAAAACGCTGAAGAATGGTCCTTCTAACAGCGATAGAATCAGCGTTCTTTCAGGTAACTCCTATTTCTTTGAAGAATTCAATGACGCTTTCTGTTGCGTATTTCTACTACTTGGGTTTAGTCTTCAGCCCTCGCCGTCGCTAGCGGCTCCATTGGGGTGCTTGGCTGCGGTTTTCTTTCACGCACTAAGAAAATAATAATGGCTAGTAACATGACCGCACTCAACCCGGACCGGGCGACATTGAATTTTCTCAATAGTTTCCCGGAGGCTGCCCGTAAGCGCGGGGAGCATCTTCAGGAAGAGGGGGCGGTAACACAGATTTTTGGGAACCACCTCTTTATTCAGGGGCGGGTTGAGGACAATGGCGGGGTACACCGTACCACGCTGAGACTCCAAGGTAATCGTTGGTTTGGCAGTTGCTCGACCGAAGACGAGGAAACATCAGGAGCAGTGATGTTTGCGGCGATGCTTGAGCGCCTTCACAGAGGGGAAGATCTCCCGGAGTCGCCCAATGAGTTTGATGATACTCCGATCGTCGATCTTATCGAGGAGAAGCTTGATCGTGAGCTTGATGACAAAGAGGCGGATTTTGTGTTTCGGGTCGAGAAGCGCTATCGACGATATGTGATCGAGGGAGAGATCCATGATCATGACATGGTTCGCTTGAATCCTCGCTGGGAAATCGCCAGTTACGAGCCTCTGGAACTTTGGCCAGTTCCTCCGGGTGATATTTTAGAGTTCTGGAACTATTTGGGCTATGCCTTTGATAAGAAAAATCTCCGCTATCCTGACTTCATGGACGCGATTACCGACTTGGAAAATGTTCAGCGTCGGATGCGTGATTGGGAGCAGGAGAGGGAAGTTGCGGCTTGGTATGACAGGATTGAAAGTGTCAATGAGCGTCCACCACAGGAAATTCCGCACAAAATTGAGTTTCGCCTGATTTCTACAATAAATGAAGCCCGTGTTGAGGCGCGGGAGGAATACGAGGAGGAGTGGGTGTCTCTCCGAGAGAAGGGGGAGATCGAACGTATCCTGAAGTTGTTTGATGCCTCAGCTTTGCGGATGGATGCCGCGAGCCAAATTCTTTGGGAGCACTTTTTACGCTATAGCGAAAAAACAGGTGAACTCTATCTCGATCTGGAGAATGAGGACGCTTGCTGTTTCATGAACCTTCTCTTTCACCAAAAGGAGTTGAAGGGCTATATGGTGAACCTTGACGAAAGACCGTTCAGGGTAGTCGACGAGCCTCTAAGCTGGCTCTGTGATGATGATCCTATGGATTCGAACTCATTTGCTCTGCAGTTAGTGACCCAGAGTGGTGAAAAGGTTTCTCACTCGGTCCGTTTGCTTCCGGGTCGAACTGAACTTTATCAATCCGACGAGACCGTTTTCCCCGGACCTCCCCGATGGTTGGAGGACACTGAGATCATGCCTCGCTACTCGATTCCAAAGCTGGTGATCGATTCTCTCGAAGGGGTTGAATTCCTTCGTAAGATTGGGTCTAGTTTGCCTCCTTCGATGAAGCGTCGAGTGACTGATCTGGACCTATTTCCTCATTTGAAGATGTGGGTTGAGCAAGGGTTGACAGCCGCCGAAACAGAGCACTTAGTCATTGACGTTAAAGCGCTTGAAGCGAAGGGGCGCCGGGAGGAGAAGCTCATCAAAGCTGGTTGGGATCTGATTAAACAGGAGCCTGTCAAAGGTAAGGCTCTTCTTCGCTTTGCGCGGGAGAAGCTTTACCCGATTCCTGAGATACTTCTCCAAATGGGCTTAACCTACGACGAAAAGCTTGAGGCCTTTAAGGGAAGGATCACCAAGCAGTTTCCGGAGAAGTTTGCTGAATGGATTGAAGCGATGCCGGAATCAGTGGAGCTCGATATCGAGGCTAAGCTGAAAACAATTCTCAGCGACCCGGTCACTGCTGCGATTCGCTTCGAGGTCGTGAATCAGGAGATTGATTGGTTTGATCTCCGCGTAGTAATCGATGTGGAGGGTGTTAACCTCTCTAAGGCTCAGATCCGTCAGCTTGTGGCAGCCCGTGGTGGTTATGTCCGTATGGATGATGGCTCGTGGATGCGTCTTGAGATCAAGCTTGATCCCGATCAGCGCGATGCTGTGACACGTCTGGGGCTCGATCCTTTCGATCTTTCGGGGGAGACCCACCGAATGCATGCCATGCAGTTAGCGGATCCTAAGGCTGCCGAAGTCTTTGATCCGAAAGCGTGGAAGCGAATCAAGGATCGTGCTCGCGATATTAAAATTGATATCAAGCCTGATGTTCCTGATTCGCTTAACGCGACCTTGCGTCCCTATCAGGTCGAGGGTTACCAGTTCCTTGCTTATCTCGCGACGAATGGCTTTGGGGGAATACTTGCTGATGACATGGGTCTTGGTAAGACGATTCAAAGTATCACTTATATTCTCTGGCTGCGGAAATATATTGATGAAACCAAAGATGCGAAGACTAAGATTGGTCCAGCTCTTGTGGTTTGTCCAAAGTCTGTTCTTGATGTCTGGGCAACCGAGGCCGGCAAATTTGCCCCAGATCTCAAAGTGAAGATTTTGCGGACTCGCGACGATTTGGATCTTGATGAGGTAAACAACGAGCTCGATATCCTTGTTCTCAATTACGCTCAGCTGCGGGTGTGTGGTGACCAGTTGAACAAAGTCCGCTGGCTGACCGTTATTCTCGACGAGGGACAACAGATTAAAAACCCAGACTCCAAGGCCGCCAAATGTGCCCGTGAATTGGATGCCGAAAACCGCCTAGTTCTGACTGGTACTCCTATTGAGAATCGCCTCATGGATATGTGGTCACTGATGGCTTTCGCAATGCCAGGAGTTCTCGGGACCCGCGCTTATTTTAAGCGCCGTTTCGATAAGCGTAAGGATCCAAGTAGCCAAAATCGTCTTGCTGCGCGCTTGCGTCCATTCCTTCTTCGTCGGACTAAAGGTCAAGTAGCAAAAGATCTCCCGCCGAGAACGGAAGAAGAAGTCTTTGCTGGAATGGAGGGAATCCAAGAAGAACTTTACAAGGTAGAGCTGAAGAGAATTCAACAGGCTTTACTTGGGCTCGATTCTGATGAGGCGGTTAAGAAAAATAGTTTCGCAATTCTTCAGGGCCTGATGCGCCTTCGTCAGATTTGTTGTCACCCAGGTTTGATCGATCCGAAGTGGCTCAAAGAGGAAAGCGCGAAGATGAATGCTCTTTTCTATCTACTGGATCAGCTTCGCGAAGAGGGGCATAAAGTCCTCGTCTTTTCACAGTTCGTATCGATGCTCGATATCATCAAAATGCGTCTTGAAGTCGAGAGTCGTCCCTTCAACTATCTCACTGGACAGACCAAGGATCGCAAAGGGGAGATCGAGAAATTCCAAACTACGAAGGATGCTTCAGTGTTCCTTCTTTCGCTAAAAGCGGGTGGTGCGGGTCTGAACCTCACTTCGGCATCTTACGTGATTCTCTATGATCCATGGTGGAATCCGGCGGTGGAAAACCAGGCGATCGATCGAACTCACCGAATTGGCCAGAAAAACAAAGTGATCGCTTATCGTCTTTTGACCCGTGATTCGGTGGAAGAGAAGATTCGGATCCTGCAACACCAAAAGACGGCTCTAGTGACTAATATTTTGGGAGACGAAGGGTTTGCGAGTAATCTGGGTGTCGATGATCTCCAGTTCATTCTAAGCCATAGCGGGAGTGATGATGATGAAATCCCGCCACCGCCCCCTAAGGAGGCCGATGTCCAGAAGGTTACGACAAAAAAGAAATCTACTGTCCAAAAAGTGGCAAAAAAAGCTGCTAAGAAAGTGGCAAAAAAAGCTGCTAAGAAGGATCCGAAGTCGTAACGAACTTAGAAGTTAGCGCCATGAAGCTTCGTGCTTCTTGGCGTTGA
>JAKMGP010000270.1 GCA_022424905.1 Akkermansiaceae bacterium
AAGGACTTCGAAAAGGTCTGCAAAGATGTGGATCAAGCCAGCGCCGCCCTCGTCCTCGATCTCAAAGAGCGGGGAATGTTGGAAGACACCCTTGTCATTTGGGGCGGGGAATTCGGCCGTACTCCGATGGGCGAAAACCGCAAGACGGTCGGCCGCGATCACCATATCGAAGCCTTCACCATGTGGATGGCCGGAGCCGGATTAAAAAGTGGTTACATCCACGGCCAAAGCGACGAACTTGGCTTCGGCGTAGTCGATGGCAAAGTCCACGTCCACGACCTCCACGCGACCCTTCTCCATCTCCTCGGCTTCGACCACGAACAACTCACCTACCGCTTCCAGGGCAGGGACTTCCGCCTCACCGACGTCCACGGGAAAGTCGTGAAGGAGATCTTAGCGTAGCCAAGGAAGAGTAACAGGGAGCCCCCGTTGTTAACCTGCCCAAAAATGGGAAGGACAGAAACCGGGATCTACTGGCATTGCCTTTAGGTCCCCATATTATAGATTAGTATTTTAATCGAGTGAAACGACTCAACCAACTCCACTTATCTATTGCAGCTGTCTTTATCAAAGCGGCTCTTCTTGCGGTCATGACCGGGGCAGCCTGCGCTGAAATCCCTTCGGGAAAAACCGGCTTCACCTCCCACATCAAACCCTTCTTCGAAACCCACTGTGTCGCCTGCCACGGTCCCGAAAAAAGCAAAGGCAAAATCACAGTGCACAGTCTCGATGGCGAACTCGCTGCCGGGCAGGAATTGGAACGATGGGAGCTCATCCTCGACGCCCTTGAGCACAAGGACATGCCGCCGGAAGACGAGGAAAGCCAACCCACCGACGCCGAGCGAGTGGCTGTCGTGAAATGGATCGAGTCGGGTCTTCATAGCTACGTCAAGAAGGCCAGCAAGGTAGCTGCGGTTCCGACGGCGAGGCGGCTGACGAATTTTGAATATCAAAATACCATGCGGGACTTGCTCGGATTCGAGTTGGATTTTTCCCAAAGTCTGCCGGAGGACCCCAAGAAGCCCTATCACTTCAATAACTCGGCCGAGTTCATGTTGATCGGCCCGGAACAGGTCGATCGCTATCTCGACAATGCGCGGCGGGCAATGGCAAGTGCGATTGTTGATCCGGGAGAGCCGGAGGTGATTCGGAAAAAGTGGTCTTACGAACCACGGGGATCGACGATGGCGGCCCACCATTCTGACGAGGTCCATGTCTACGGCGGAAACCGGGGTTCACCGGCTCGTGGCGTCTCGTTCAAAGAATGGCCGGCGACGGGAGAATATCGTATCCGGATCAAGGCGGCGGCGATCTTGCCCAAAGGGATTCCCGAAGTTCCTCTACGTCTTGTGATGGGGACTTCGCTGCGTTCGGATGCCGGGACGGGCACTTACTATCCGGTGGGCATGGTGCATTTGAGCAACGACGTCGATCATCTCGAAGACTTTGAGTTTCGCGGACGGATCGAGAATCATCCGGTCCATGTCGGGAGAGTCACGAAGAATGGGCAGGAGCCCAATCAGCGCTACATTTATGCGCAGAACCTTTTCGACAACGGCGAACTGAATGATCATCGGGTGGGGCATCAGGACGGTGGTTCCTGGGGCTTTGATGCACCCCGCGCGGTGGTGCGTGAGATCGAATTTGAGGCGCCGGTGACTGAGGTTTGGCCGCCGCTTCATCATACGCGGATCCTTTTTGATTCGCCGCTGCGTGAGAGTGATCCCAAGGCGTATGTGCGCGAGGTACTTCAGAAATTCATGACTCGGGCTTTCCGACGCACGGTATCGGAGGCGGAGGTGAATCGTTTTGCGCGGCTTTACGAGATTCTTGAGCCGGAGTTTGGGTCGTTGGAAGCGACGATGCGGGAGACGCTTTCGATGGTGCTCATTGCGCCCCAGTTTCTCTACCACACGGTGGCAGGTGTCGAACTTACCAGTCCCCAGTTCGAGTTGGCGTCTCGTTTGTCTTTTTTCCTCTGGGGAAGCATGCCTGATGACGCACTTCTCAATGCGGCATGGAAGGGGGAACTCGATGACCCTCAAGTTTTGGAAGCTCATGTTCGTCGTTTATTGAACGATGAGCGTTCAGGGGACTTTGTCGGCAACTTCACGACACAGTGGATGAGCATTGAGAAGATGAAGGCGGTGAACATCAATTTGCAGCTCTTTCCTCGTTTTCTCTATACGGTGGGCGCAGGTGAACGGAGGGGACAGGAGGTTTTGTTTCGACCCACGATCCGTGACTACATACACGAGGAGACGATTGGATTTGTGGCCGAACTGATTCGTCGCAATGCCAGCGTAAGGAACATCGTGGACTCGGATTTTGCCTGGCTCAATGAGCCGCTGGCTTATCACTATGGAGTGGATGGAGTGCAGGGGCTTCAAATGCGGGCGGTGCCGATCAAGCCGGAGCATCGGCTTGGAGGATTGCCGACGCAGGGTTCCATTTTGATCGGGAATGGCACGGGGTCAGCTCCCCACCCAATCTATCGCGCGGTTTGGCTTCGTGAGGCGCTTCTGGGTGACGAGGTGAAGCCTCCTCCGGCCGAGGTTCCGGCCTTGACTGATTCGGCCGGGGATTCCGCCGACGAGGCGGTCACGATCAAGGACCTGCTTGCGAAACATCGCGAAGTGGAAAGCTGTAATGATTGTCACGTGCGGCTCGATCCGTGGGGGATTCCTTTTGAGCGATACAATGCGATTGGGAAGTTTCAGCCAGTGGTTCCGAAAGAGGGAACGCGGGTTGAGGGATTTTTGAGAACAAAGCATGAGGACGGGGAAGGTTATCTCACCTATCTTGAGACGCTCAATAAGGTGACGGTCGATGCGACGGCCCGGGTTCCTCATGGTCCTGAAGTTAATGGGATGCAGGACCTCAAGGATTACCTGCTCAAGGAGCGTGTTAACGATATCGCGGAGAATGTCATCCGACGTTTGTTGACTTACAGCTTGGGTCGGGCGCTGACCTATCGGGACCGATATGCCGTGGAGGAACTTGTAAAAAAGGCCAAGGGGAGCGACTATGCTCTTGGTGACATGATTGTCTCGGTCTGTTTGAGTGACACCTTTCGAAAAACTCCAACCAACACAGAAAAGCAATGAGTAGAAAATCCTGGCATTTGAGCCGACGCGAAGTCTTGCGAGGCGGAGGAGTGTCCCTGGCGCTTCCATTTCTAAACAGCATGAGCTGGGCGAGCGACGTGGCTGGTAAGAATGCGCCCAAGCGGATGGTGGTGACCTATATCGGCTACGGGGTGTATGATCCCCGGTCCAAGGAGGGTGGGCCGCATGCCGCAAGTTGGTATCCGCGTCATGACTCGGGGCCACTGAGTTTCAACAAGGCCTCCGAAGCCTTTGAGCCACTGAAGGATGAGGTGACCTACTTGCGGGGTCTCGATCATGCCGGTGGTTACGGCCTCGGCGGGCACAGCAGTGGCGATGTTTTTGCCACCGGTGCGGACATGTCAGGTTCGGAGAAGTCGAACAATATCTCGGTGGACCAGCTGGCGGCCAAATTGAAGGGGCAGGACACCCGCTACGATTCGCTGGTCATGGGGACGGAAGGTGGGACCGGTTCCTACGGAATGGCCAAGACGCTTTCACATCGTGGGCCTGGCCAGCCGGTGCCGGCGATGCATCGACCGCAGGAAATCTTCAACCGTCTCTTCCGGCCCTACGCCGGGCAGTCCGTCGATGATGTTCGTGGCGAACTCAAGCGGGAGGCCAGCGTGCTCGACCTGATGATTGAGAACTACAAGAGCCTTCATGGAAAGCTGGGAGCGGAAGATCGTCAGAAGATGGACGAATATCTCGATTCGGTCCGGGCCCTGGAGCAGAGGGTTGAGCGCACCAGTCAGTGGACTCATGAGCCGCTTCCGAAGGTCGACACCAAGGGCTTGAATTTGGAGGCGAGCTATCAGGATCCGACGGAATATATCCGTTGCCTGTATGACCTTCTCTATCTCGCTCTGCAGACGGATTCGACCCGCTTTGCTTCCTTCATGACGGAGAGCGAGCACTCGACGGGGAATCCTGTGGGCAACTTTGCCAACCAGATTTTTGGCTACACCGGAGCCACTCACGACATTGCTCACAAGCGGCCTGAAGAGGCATCGCTGCAGTGGGAGCAGTGGCGGTCCGAGCAACATGCCTACTTTCTCAAGCGCCTGCAGAGCACGCAGGAAGGAGAGAGCAACATGCTCGACAAAACGGTGGTGGTCTGGGGATCGGCTCACCCGCACGCGTCGCACAGCACCAAGGATTATCCGGTGCAGGTGGCAGGCGGTAAGGGGATCGGTTTCAAGCACGGTCAGCTTCACAACTTCGAAGAGGAGCGGAAGAAACCGCTTTCCAACCTCTTTGTCTCGATGCTCAACGCGGTCGATGCGCCGGTGGAGAAGTTTGCAGACAGCACGGGGGAACTGACTGAAATTCTTAGCTAAAACGATGCGAAGTTTTCTCAAGCCCAGCTTTATTCTTGGTGTGCTCTTATTGAGTATTTCGGGGGCTTTTGCGGGGGAGCGTCCCCGGGTGTTGTTTCTCGGCGATCCGGGCTATCGCCAGATCGGAGCGGCTGCGGCGAAGGAGTTGGGTGAGCTTGCGAAGTTTGTTTTTCCTTCGATCGAAGCGAACGACAGCGGGAGTGCCCTGAACCGGATTGACGAGATTCTTGGGGAGGGAGAATGGAAGGTGATTTTTTTCAATTTCGGCCACGGGGATCTTTTTTACAAAGATCCAAGGACCAAAGAGATCCGTGCGATGAGCAAGCGAGTGGGGGGAGTCCGCGTGTCGACTGCTGAGCAGTACAAGGAGAATCTCGAGAAGATCGTCAATCGTCTGAAAGAATCCGGAGCGAAGATCATTTGGGGATCGACCACGCCAATGGTCACGGTAAATGCCTTTCCCAGCTATCAGGGAAATCTCTTCGATGCGAATTCCGAAATCGAATACAATATCATTGCCGCGAAGGTGATGGCGAGCCACGGCATCGCGGTGTGCGATGTCCACGCGTATGTCATGGCACAGTTTGCTCCCGAGGACAAACATCCGGCCTACAATGCCTATCAGAAGGATTTGGCCAAAAAGAAGGTTGAGTTGCATACCCCGGTGGCCAAGGCGATTGCGGGTGGTTTGTAGATGATCTGAACTCTGGATTGTGATGACAGGGATAAAAACCATAATTAAATGGATGCTATTTGTTGGCCTTACCTTCGTGACGGCTTCTTGGCCGTCGTTCGGCAAGCCCAACGTGTTGTTCATCGCGGTTGACGACTTGCGTGACTGGGTTGGGCACTTGGATGGCCATCCGAATGCGAAGACTCCCCATATTGACCGACTGGCCAAGAGTGGGGTTTCTTTTAGCCACGCCCACTGCTCGGCACCGCTTTGCAATCCTTCCCGCATAAGCCTGCTAACAGGGATCGCTCCTTACCATTCCGGGGTATATGGTAATGGAGAGAAGCTTCGGAATAAACTGCCCCAAGCAGTCACCTTGATGCAGCATTTCAAGGAATCCGGCTACATGGTAAAGGGTGCCGGGAAGATTTTCCATGGAACTTCCGCCTATGACCAAGATTCCTGGGATGCTTATTTCAAGCCACCTCCTTCCAAGCGACCTTCTGCCAAACGCGTGAATGGTTTGACGAAGTCCGCTTGGGCGCCATGGGGCCCTCTTGATTGCGATGACGAGGATATGTTTGATGGTAAGACGGCCAATTGGATCATTTCCGAATTGCAGAAGCCTCAGGAGAAGCCCTTCTTTCTCGCTTATGGTCTGACCAAGCCGCATCTGACCTGGCAGGTCCCTCAGAAGTATTTCGATCTACACCCGTTGGCAGGCATTGAACTGCCTCCGGTAAAGGAAAGCGATTTGGATGACCTTCCGGCTTTTGGTAGGAAACTGGCACGGGAAGTTTACGATCCCTCTGGTGAAACAAACTTTGCCGTCAAGCCGGATGGGGATCATGCAAACGTGACTGTGCACAACCAATGGCACAAAGCGGTCCAGGCCTACCTTGCTACGATCAGCTTTGCCGATGCCCAGATAGGCCGGGTGCTCGACGCACTGGATCGCAGCGGACATGCCGACAATACCGTTGTCATTTTATGGGGAGATCACGGTTGGCATTTGGGCGAGAAGGAGCATTGGCGTAAGCATGCCTTGTGGGACGTCTCCACGCGGACGCCCCTTATCTTATCAGTGCCACGAGGCGTGGCGAAAGATAAAATCTGCCAGCGTCCGGTCAGTTTGATCGATATTTACCCTACGCTCATCGACCTTTGCGGTCTGCCAAAGCGCAGAGGCCTAGACGGTCAAAGTCTAAAGTCTCTTTTGGAGAATCCAGAAAGGAAATGGGATCGTCCGGTAGTAATCACCTACGGATTGAACAATCATGCCATCCAAACCGAACGGTGGCGCTTCATCCGGTATCGCGACGGAGGTCAGGAACTCTATGATCACGAACGCGATCCGAATGAATGGACGAACCTCGCCTCCATACCCAAATACTCACCACAAAAAACGAAACTTGCCAAGTGGTTGCCATCAACAAATGCCGAACCCAAAAACTAGAGAAGATGCACCTCTCTTTCTCCCCGCCTCCGCTGCGTTCCAAAGGCGAGATCAAGGCCCTACCGCCAGAAGTAATTTCCTAGCAACCATTCTACAGAAACCCATGAAGACCCTTTGTTACCTTCCGGTGGTTGCCGGCCTTGTATCAATGCCGTCGGTGGCATCCGCTCAAACCGTCGGCGCCTACTGGACCTTTCAACTGGAGCAGAACACCAGCATTAGTGCCACGTATGATGAGGGGGTATCCTTTTCGTCCTTGAGTGGCCGGGCACCAGTCTTCTCCGGAACGGGTAGTGCCTTCACCAACTTTGCCAATTTCTTCGCGGACTTCGTCGCCTTCGACGATACGACCTGGGAGCCCGGTCGCTGTGCCACGTGGAATGCCAACCCGGGAGGTGGATCAAAAGGAAACAGTTTTCAGATCACTTTCGACTCTACCGGTGCGGAGGACTTCCAGCTCCGGTTCAAGTATCGGAACAACGGGACCCAGTCGGGTGGTGTGCCTGTCGTGGCCTTCTCGGCCTTCGATTACAGCCTAGGAACGAGCTTCCAGCCGGTGCCGGGAATCGTTCTGACATTGACCAACGATCAGAATTACAACAACGAATGGACCGCCGACCTGTCGGGCCTCTCTGCGATTGAGAATTCCGGAACGGTGACCTTGAGATGGTCGCTGCCGGATTTTGACCAAGGGGCTTCAAAGCAGTTGCGGGTGGATGATCTCCAGATCATAGGCACCTCGGTCGCGCCTCCAAGCCCCGGGCGGACGCGCTACCTGCCTACGGGTGACTACAACGTCCTGTTCTTTGCTTTCGATGACCTCAAGGCGAACTTCGGACCCTTCGCGACGCCTGAGCTTGCCCAGGCGATGCCGCGTCCGCTCACGCCCAATCTCGACTCCCTCGCCTCCATGGGCATGAGCTTCACCCGAGCCTATTGCCAGCAAGCGGTGTGCTGGGCCTCGCGGATTTCGGTGATGACCGGCTGCCGCCCAGACACAACAAAAATCTGGGATGATGGGCCGAACTTCCGGGACACCATGCCGGGAGTGGTTTCGCTTCCCCAGCACTTTGCGGCTCGGGGGTACAACGTCGCCGGATACGGTAAGATCTACGATTTTCGCAGCACACCGCCCCAACAGGATGCGGCCTTGTCCTGGCCCCAGGGTTTCAGCAGCCCTAGTGTGTCCAATACGAACTCGGGAGAAGCCCACCACTTCTATCAGGATGGACAATGGCAGGCAGAGCAGGCAGAGCCTGGAGGTTCCAGCACCCGGCGCAGGCTCTTTTCCACGGATGCGGGTGACACGAACTTCTGGGCAACTCCAAACCGCCCGGTGGATCCCGACCTCGATTATTCCGACGGCCGGATCGCCGGAGCTGGCATCTCAAAGCTCAATCAGTTCGCGACCAACTACCTGAACAACGGCAAACGTTTCTTCCTAGCGGTCGGCCTGCAGAAGCCACATCTCCCCTTTACGAGTCCGAAGAGCTTCTGGGATCTCTACGATCCTGCGGAGATTGACCTGGCAGGTTACGATGGAAGCCGAACCCCCCCGACGGGAGGCCTCGCATTTACCAATGCGACCTATGAGATCGGCAGCTACGAGGATCTGGATACCACCGTTGCGGAGGCTGACGCCCGGCGTCTGATCCACGGCTATCTCGCGACCACAAGTTTCGCCGATTACCAGTTCGGACGGATTCTTGCGGCTCTCCAGAAATCCGGTGTGGCGGACAATACAATCATTGTCGTCTGGGGAGACCACGGATTTCACCTTGGTGACCACAATGGCTACTGGACCAAGCACACCTGTTTCGAAAATGCCACCCGCAGTCCACTCATCATTCGGGCTCCAGGCATGGACGGCTTGGCGACGGCTGGAGAAGTGTGCAGCACTCCAGTCGAGCTCGTGGATCTCTTTCCTACCCTAGTCGATCTAGCTGGCATCGCGGAACCGTCCCAGCCGGTT
Organism: Akkermansiaceae bacterium; assembly: GCA_022424905.1. Classification (GTDB taxonomy): domain Bacteria; phylum Verrucomicrobiota; class Verrucomicrobiia; order Verrucomicrobiales; family Akkermansiaceae; genus SW10. The sequence goes on from JAKMGP010000270.1 coordinate 8,549, forward strand.
GGCTTGGAGGCTCAAGGTGTCAGTCTCCGACCTCTTCTTGAAGATCCGAGACAACCGTGGAAGAAGGCGGCATTTTCCCAGTATCAGCGCTTCATTCGGGGGACAGGGAATCCCTCTGGCAACGGCATGGGCTACACGTTAAGGACCGACCGCTACCGCTACACCGAGTGGTGGCGCACCCAGACCAGCAATCAAGCGGGCGGTGGGTTCACGGATCGCGACCAGAAGCTCTTCGAAAGTCCGGAGTTTGTTGAGCTCTACGATCATCTCAATGATCCCCGGGAAGAACAGAATCTGGCGGCTATTCCAATCGACCCTACCTACGCCGACTTGATTGCTGAACTCTCATTCATGCTTGCCGGCGGTAATGGCTGGGACACGCCGGCGGTCGTCGCACCTACGCTTTACCCCGTGGGTTACGAGACATGGCGTAGTGCTCATGCGACTCCTGGTATTGATCCTCTGGCCGATCTTGATACTGACGCTGATCCCGACTTTGATGGAATCGTAAATCTCTTGGAGTATAAAATGGGGCGGCATCCGTTAGTCCCGGATTTAGACAGCGTCATCTCTTCCATCTTCGAAGAAGATGGGATCGACTATTTGGCTTTGGATTATCAGTCCGTCCCTTCACGCAGCGATGTGACCATGGTGGGAGAGCGTTCTTCCACCCTTCTGCCTGGTTCGTTTACAACCACCGGTGTCAAGACCAACACCCATTCCTCTGTGGCAGGCAAAGAATTGAGACGTTCCCATGTCGCGGTGACTCCGGCCGGCCGCAATTTCCTGCGACTCAAGGCAGCGTCCGACTGAGGGCCCTTTTCCAAAATCGAACCGAAATCCCATGAAACCGAGACGATAAACTCTCTCGAGGAATTTTCTCCTCAACGCTTTTCTGATTCATGCCTCACACGCAACCCCGGTGGGCGCTTTCTTGACCTTTCAGGATTTTGCGACCGGGCCCGATCTTCGTATTCAGCACCGCCGTTTCATCTCCATCTCTTGCGGGGGAGGCACCTACCTTAACCCGGGCTGACAAAGCGGCTGCTGGTTCCGACAACTTCGAAATCACCTTTGATTCCACCAACCCCCTTTCCCCCCTTCCGCTACAGCCCAAATGTGGCTTTATGGCTGTTTTGCCAAGAGAAATTTCCTAGCAGTAACAGTAATTTTCTAGCAGCTTTACGATCATGGAATTTAAACATGCTCTGTGGCTTGTCGGCATCGCTATTTTTTTAACATCGCCCGCTAAGCTACAAGCCGACGACGGCTATGCTATAGTAGTAAGTAAGGACACTCATGCGCACGCCGATTGGGCGCCAGTCGTCGAGGCGCTGCGCAGCAAGCACAGCGGTATTGTAATCGAGTACGAGAAAAATCTTTCGGAAAGCCTCACAGCGTTACAAGCAGCATTTCCGAAATATACCTGTATCGTCGCCAAGCCGGAAGATGCGGGACGTGCCTTCGTAGCCGACGCCCATCAACTCACCCGTCAACTCGACGCGGATCCCTACCCCGACACCATCTGGGCCATTGTCACAGGGTATGAACCGGCTGATGCCTTGCGCATAGCCAAGCATGCCGAGCCGCTAACGGTGAAACGCGCCCTTACCGGGACGGTCGGTTCACCTTTGGACGCCTATGACGAAGGCGTCATGTTCAACGAACTAAAAGCCAATGCGATGTGGGAAAAAGTCTCCGGTCAAACCGTTGCCCGCAAGTCCTGCCCGCAAGACACCACCAAGCTCATTGTCGATTCGCTAAACAACTACAAACCGGACGTCTTCATCACCAGCGGTCACGCTACGGAGCGTGATTGGCAACTGGGCTTCACCTACCGCAACGGCTACTTTAAATGCAAAAATGGGCAGCTCTTTGGTCAGGATTCCTCGGGCGGACGCCATGACATCAACTCGCCCAATCCAAAGGTTTACCTGCCCGTGGGCAACTGTCTAATCGCGCACGTTTCCAATCGCGAATGCATGGCGCTGGCGCTGATGCATTCTGCCGGCGTGAATCAAATGGTGGGCTACACCATCCCCACGGGCTACGGCTACGGCGGTTGGGGCGTAAAGGACTACTTTTCGGAATTGCAGGCGGGGCGCTTTAGCCTATCGGAAGCGCATCACGCCAACCAAATCGCCCTCAACTACAATATTGAGACGTTAGCAAAAGCCGGTAAGCGCATCCACGGTCTAAGCGGCGATCGCGACGTGGTTGTGCTCTACGGCGACCCCGCTTGGGAAGCGCGTATGCCAAAACGCCAATTGCCTTGGACCCAGACCCTCAGCAAAAAAGGCGGTATCTATACCTTTACCGTTATCGCCAACCAACGCGGCGACTGGGACAATCGGCCCGTCATCCACCTTCTACCGAAACGCCTCACCAACGTGAAACTTCTTACCGGAGGGGAACTCAACCCCGTCATCGGCGATAATTTCATTCTCATCAAGTTTAACAAAGGCGTCGCTCCCATGAAGGGGAATCGCGGCGAGGCGATTCCGATCCGCGGCGACTATGAAAAAGGCCAGACCTTCACTATCACTTTCTTGGGAGAAGTCATCTAGTAGGACATCCTCAAACGCCACCACACCACCAAGCGCAAGTTCGAGATCTTAAAAGTGCCCGGCACCACCGCCCTTCGACATTGAGACCATGGGGTCCATAAACCCTTTTTACCCCCTCGGTTCCGATCCAAAGGAAACATCAAAGCCCTTCCACAAAAAGCAATTCCTTAGCAGCCAGATAAGACTTGCTCGCCAGCTTTAATGCAAATAAATTGCATTAATTGCCAACTACGACTTTACATACTGAAATTGCGTTACCGCCTGTTGTGGCGGTTAGACCTTTACTCATGCTCACCGGTTTTCTTGGAACAGGAAAAACGACCTTACTTCGCTCCATTTTAGATGAGCTAGCTACGCGAGAACATCTTGCTGATGTACTTCTAAATGATCGAGAAAATGCCTCTATTGATCGTGAGACACTGAAGGACCGTGCTGCAAATGTGTTAGCACTCACCGGGTCCTGTCTCTGCTGCGAAGGTTATGATGAACTGGTAGAGATGATTCTGAAGGCTTCAAAAAGCCAACACGACCTTCTTTTGATTGAATTAAATGGAACAGCAGACCCCATTCCGCTTTTGGAATCTTTTACGCTGCTCGAATCGAAATTTTGTCTACGCCCGCGCTGGCAGGTTTGCGTTATCGATGCCCGTCGCTTTGGGAAGCGAGGCAACTTCGACGAACTCGAAAAGCTTCAACTAGAGACAGCGAGTCACTTCACCATTTCTTGGAGTTCCGAGCTTAGTGAGCAGGAAGAGTGCACATTAGAAAAAAAAGTTGAGGCTATCAATTCTCAGGCAACGCGCACGACGGCACCCCTGCTAGCAGATGCTCTAAGTCAAGCGATCTGTAACAATCGCCACCACACCTTTGCCCCGAAACAGCCGAACCAAAACCACCATTCTTCACTTCGCTTCGCGCCGACTCCCCCTCCGCAAAAAAATCTTCACGAACGTCACAAACTCGCCCACCAATTTACCGGTTGTAATATTATTTTTCCCAAACCAGTCAAAGAAACCCGTGTCCAAGTATGGCTCGAAAAGCTTCCTACATCCGTGATCCGCGCCAAGGCTTTGGTAGTGCACCCAAGCGAAAAAGGGTCACGATTCCTCTATGACCGCGTTGGTGAAATGATATCTCCCAGCCCGATCCCCGTTCGTGTCTCCGAGAAAGTGCCATGCTCCGGGATCTTTATCGGGGCGGACCTTGATCCAAATGAAATTCTCTCTGTCACGAGAGAGCATCTACATCCAGATTGTCATTTTCCCGATCCATGAATCTCTCCGCTCCTGACCGCGAATGATACAATAATGCCATCAGACCCAGAGGTTTCTGGCGCCCAATCAACGTAGTAAGTGAGTCTACTCACCACCGACCATTAGAAATCTTCCAGCAGTTCACCCCGAGTGCCTCAGGCCTTGTAAAAGGTCTCCCTTAGGCTACTTCACAAGCCTCTCAATTTTCTCAGTGACGTCAGCTGAGGTTGGCTCAACTCCTGAATTGAAACGAGCGATGATTTTCCCATCAGCATTGATGAGGAACTTCTCAAAGTTCCAGCCAATGTCACCGGCATGTGGAGAAGTCTTCCCTGCCAACGCCTCATACAAAGGATGTCGCTTTTCACCGTTCACCTCAATTTTCGAAAACATCGGAAAACTAACATCATAGTTCGTCTTACAAAAAGCCTTGATATCAGCTTCCTTGCCGGGCTCTTGCCCTCCAAACTGATTACAGGGAAAGCCAGCTATCAAGAGCCCCTTTTTTCCATATTTCTTATGGAGGGCTTGCAGCCCCTCATACTGACGCGTGAAGCCACACTTGGAAGCAGTATTGACGATCAGAACGACCTTAGGCTTGGTAGCGCCTAAGGTCGTCTTCCTGCCATCGATGGTTTTCACCTTAACGTCCAGAGGAGAAGCAGCAGCAAAAGATGACATCAAACACAGAGAAAAGACTGAGCAAAAGGTGGATTTAGACATGGTTGGAGGTTCGCCCCAATGTTCACCCCGTCAAGCGATCAAATTACTCTTATAATCGACAAGCCACCTCCCAGCAGCGTAGAAAGACATCCTAGAGGTTTCGCCTCCACTTAACCCTATCGAGAAACTTTCAGACGCAGAAAATTCCCCTCCCCGGATGCCAATGGGATCGACACCCTACGTATTTCACCTTCGGGAAGAGCCTCCAGCAACTCATCAGGTGAATCAACCCAGGTTTTCAGATCGGAACTCGCTTGGACCTGGTAGATGATATCGGTTCGATCGTGGATCTTCCGGTAAGTCAACACCATCGACTCCCCTTCATGCCCGATTGTCACTCCATCATCTTCAATAATTGTTGATCTCGGATTGGTGTCCAATGCATATTCGATCAGAGTCCTTCTCCCATCCCCATCCCCATCCGCAAGATCACCCCATAGTGAGGATTCTAGATTAGGATCAGCGAGTTCCTCGATGCTGAAATGATGATGCCGCCAGATTTCCATTGGCTCCGCATTGAAAAGGATCTTAGCAGGCCGAGGCCCCTCCTCCAATATCCCGTCGCTCACCGTGATCGCGAATTTTGGGGGAGAATCCGGAGCCAGCCTCCGATACCGGAACATCGAGATCTCCGGAGCCCCAGAGACTCTCTCCCCGATTGTAAAATAAGCGTCAGCACTCGACGAAAAGCAAACCGCCTCTCCCTTTGGTTCGCCTCCCGGAACGCGTGCTCCAAAGAATGGCAACTCTTCAATGGTGCTACCGGTAAGAAGATCGGCGATCGAAACGCTCAGATCCGGACGCCGAAAATACAAAACGTGCTCGTAGTTTCGCACGATAATCTCAAGCCCGTCTCGGGAAATATCTGCAGCGGTAGTGCTCACCGAAAAACCGTAAAGGCGATCGGGAATGATGGCTGGCATTTCGCCGAGATATTCCAAGGTTTGGACGCCAATGTAGTTTTCCTGGTGAGCGAGCCGAAACAAACGACCGATTGTCTCACGCTTGGACAGAATATAAACGTCCCCGCTATGCGGATCGACGATCATAGATTCCGCATCGCGGCGAGCTGGAACCCCAGGCACTCCAGGCCCGCCTTCCCCTCCTGGTGTTGCGGGATATTGAAATTCAATCCTCTCGATGTCCGTTTCTGGAATGATCCCACCCCCATTAGCAACCAGAAGTGGCTCTCTAATCCGAAGAATGTTTAGGTCTGTTCGTGCGGCACCATTATCCCCAAAATCACCAATGTAGAGCAAGGGCTCGTCGTTCACGGTGGCGGCACCGATATCTTCCCAGTCCTTATTAGTCGCGCCAGCAAGAATCCACTCGCCCCGATTGCTACCGTTGGTTCCCAGCGCGATCAGATTGGCCGGCTTATCGCTATCTTGATGCGCCCATAAAATCTCCGGATTCTGAATCGACGCCACCAACCCCGAGATCTCACTCAACCGCGTAGGCTCAAGAAGATTTCCCGCAACAAGTCCTGCCCCAAACCGGCCGGGCTCGTAAACGAATTGAATCTCGCCACCAGTGATTTGATTCTGAGTAAAGTCGGTAATCTCGACCCCGGGAGCTGAGACTAATTCGAACCGCCCCGACTCAAGGCCGCTAATTCTAAATCCGAGCTTGTCATCCTCGCTGGTAAAATCAGATGCCCTCAATTGTTCCGGAGTGATCGCGATAGTCGACTCCCCAGACGAAGCGGCAAGCCAGTTGCGCTGAATGACGGGAGCAGTCGGGCCTACGACATCCGTCGCACGCAAATCGAAGCTCAAATCGGAGCTCCCCGGCTTGTCCTGATGCACTTCAACGGCGATGATATTTTCTCCCGGCTTGAGCAAGAGAGGAGACACGATGAATTCGTGAATGACAGTTTCGACCACCCCTCCCTGTGAAAGACTGGCCACCGTGTCTTTCGTGATCAACTCATCTTCCGGCATATTTGACCGCCCGACTTCCACTCCATTCACGAAGAGGACGGCCCCATCGTCACGCAACAGCTCGAGTTTGATTCCCGGCAAAGCCGACGGGTCATCCACCATGAACTTACGCCGAAAATACGTTGTGATAAACTTATTTCTCGGATTGTCACCAAACCCAACCTGAGTCGTTTCATCCTCACCATAGCCCAGCTCAGCCAATCCGCTTTTCCACGAACTGTCGTCAAAAAAATCCTGCCTCCACTCGTAACCCTGTTCGCTTCCGTCATCGAGATACTTCCACGTTGAACCAAACGGAATGAGAACTGACTGACCACAAGCGAGACCCGTGAGTGCAATCGAAAGTGATACTAAAATAAATGAAGTGAAACCCAACAATCTCATAAGAACGAATGAACGACGACACTTCTTCGCAGGTGAAAGCCTCTTCAGCGAATCCAAAACAACAATTTTCAGATTTTAACTTCAGGCGAGATACCCTCAGATACCTGGCTGCTAGGAACTCGCTTTTACTGGAAAAGGGTTGAAGTAAATTCCTAGAAGCTCTCTTCGATTTCCCTCGCACCATGATCATTTTCCCTCAAAGCTTCACCATGCCAAAGCCCCTGACCTCCCGTCGTCACTTCCTCAAGACCGCCGCCGGCGCGCCTTTGATTTTCAGCAACCTCCGCGCTGCCCCCTCGGCGAACGGAAAGCTCAGCCTTGCGGCAGTCGGCGTCGATGGCAAAGGCTGGAGCGACCTCACAAGCCTCGCCTCCCATTCCAGCGTTAACGTCACCGCAATCTGCGACGTCGATACCGCACGCATGGCAAAGGCTATTGCAAAATTCCCCAACGCCCGGGCCTACCAAGACTGGCGCGAGATGCTCGAGACAGAAGGGGACAAGATCGACTCCGTTCAAGTCGCCACGCCCGACAACATGCACGCCCCGATTTCAATCGCCGCGATGGAGCGAGGAAAACACGTCTATTGTGAGAAACCGCTGGCGCACGAGGTTGCGGAGACCCGTGCCATGGTGGAAGCAGCCGCCAAAGCGAGAGTCGTCACACAGATGGGCAATCAAATCCAATCGACCATCGAATACCGATCCGCCGTCGCACTAATCCAGCAAGGCGTAATTGGAAAAATCAAAGAAGTTCACGCTTGGTGCGGAGCTTCCTTCCCGGGCAAAGGACGACCTTCGGGAGCCGATCCCATCCCAAAGACGCTCGACTGGGACAAGTGGCTCGGCGTCGCCCCCGAGCGGCCTTACAAAAAAGGAATTTACCACCCCTTCCAATGGCGTGCCTGGCAAGACTTCGGCACCGGTCCGCTTGGAGATTTTATGTGCCACATCATGGACTCTCCTTTTAAAGCACTGGAACTCACCGCCCCAACCAGCGTCAAAACCACGAGCGTTCCCGACGATTGGGCCTCAAGCGAGGCCGCCAATAAGGAAAACTGGCCCGCATGGGCAACCTACGAATATCTCTACCCGGGAACCAAGTGGACCGTCGGCAACACCATCAAAGCTTTTTGGTATGACGGGGGCAAAAAGCCCGCGCGCGAACTCGCCGGGTTCTCAGACGAAAAACAAAGGCTCCCCAGCGGAGGAAGCCTTTTCATCGGAGAGGGCGGCAACCTCCTGCTTCCCCACGTTGGTGGTCCGCAACTTTTGTCCCACTCAAAAAACAACAATCTTAGACTACCCAAGCTCGAAAGCCGTAACCATTACCTTAGCTTCATCGATGCCTGCCTCGGCCGTGGCGCGACCACCAGCCATTTCGCTTTCGCCGGCCCCCTCACCGAGGCCACCCTACTTGGCAACATCGCCAACCGTCATCACGGTCAGGAGCTCAAGTGGGACACCAACGCGCTAGAAATTAGTAACAATGCAGATGCCAATAAGCTAGTGAAGCGCGACTGGCGAAAGTTCGTTTGATCCACTTGATTCTAGAAACGGATACTTCCCCCACGCTGAGCATCAAGTGGGAAATTTCAAGTACTTCTCTGACTCAGAGTAATACGAGAACGACTTTTATCCCCCCTCACCCCAAGACCATCTGACTTTTCGTTTTACTCACTGCAACTATGATCGTCACCCGTCATCTAGTCATCGCCCTTCTCACCAGCATCTTTCCCAACACCCTTCTCGCCGACAATAAAACGATCCCCTTGGTATTCTCCGCCATGGGGTGTGGACCCTATAACTCGGCTGATCTCCGGGCCGCGAAAAGATACATGAAGCAGGAGAATAAAGCCCAGACCTCGCAGTTTTTGATTCATCTCGGTGACATCTGCCCCGGCGTGGCCGCGCGTGACGGGAAGCTCACCGAAAAATCTTACTCCGACATCAAAGAACTCTTCACAAAAAGTAATACGATCCCCTCTTACATCGTTCCGGGTGACAATGAGTGGAACGACCGGCCTGACCCCGACCTTGGTTGGGATCTATGGTGTAAACATTTATTAGCACTTGAGAAAAACTTTAAGACTGAATGGCAAAACGTCCGGCAGCACGAGCGTCCAGAAAACTTTGCTTTCGTTGCGAACAGCGTGCTAGTTATCGGCATCAATCTTCCAGGTGGTCGCATCCACGACAAAGAAGAATGGGCACGCCGCTTCCGCGAAAATGTCTCTTGGATTAAAGCTCAATTTGCAAAGCATCAATCCGAGGTGGGCGCGGCAGCCGTATGTGCCCAAGCCAACCCTATTGGAGGAAGCGGAGTGGCAGCAGTAGCCAATAATCGATTCTCTTCGTTCACAAAGCCCTTCGGCAAGCTCGCGGCGAACTTTGGAAAACCCGTTCTCTTTCTCCATGCCGACGGTCATAAGTGGATCGTCGACAAGCCTTGGAAAGATGCTCCAAACATCACTCGGGTGCAAATCGACCGGCTCGAACCAAATTTTCCACCAGTCCAAATCACAATTGATACTACGGCCGAAAAACCATTCAGTTTTGAGCGGCGTCTCGCGAAGCCCGCTTGGCATGTCTCCAAGACAAAAAGATAGCTGCACTGAACTGAATATCTTATTCAACCTATTCTTTCTGGATATTTATCCACTTATTTTGGGGTGCCGGGGGTCTGGCAATCATCCCGATTATTTTTTTGGAGAGACGGAACCGGGTCACTCTAAAATTTTCTCTGCAATGGTGCGGAGTCTCTTTTTACCGAGGAACTTGAAGGACGGCATTGGCGCTAACTGAGGATTATTCTTTTTCGGGTCCATGGCCCATTCAACAATTCCATTTGGATTCCCGGCATATCGACTACGTATAAATTCAAGGGAAGGCCCGACGGTCTGGTCCTTCGGATGATGACAGGCTCTGCAAGCATCCATTAGAACTTCAGGATCATTCAGGTTTGAACTGACTATGACTGGATCAATCCCAAACGTTTTCTCAATTTTCCTGTAGCCCTTGTAATCAGTAAAGGGTTCTCCAAGTTGATGGATCGTTGTAAAGAGCTCGATCCTTTTCTCATCATCAAGATGAAGGTGGAGCTGATGGACCGGCTCGATCTGAGGAATCTCGATAAAAAGTTTTGGCCCATCTCCGGCCCTCTGAACGGAAAGAATTTCGAGCCAGTCATGGCCAATTCTGTTCGGATCCGAAACCGAATATTCTCTGGATCCATAACTCGGTCCATACCTGTAATTCCAGTGCTGAGCATACCATTTTCCCCGCTCTGCCTTAGGAACTGATTTCTCATTGGCAAAAGTCAGTAAGAGACCATTTTCCCGCACCTCAAAATCAACAGGATAGGGAAAGTATTCTGTTTGATTATTATATCTGACCCTCTGCAGGGCTCCATCAGCGATGCCATAATTTCCCCACCCCTGAGAACCAGTAACGTAAAGCTGGCCATCGTATGGAGAAAACCTACCACGGTGCGAACCAGCCAAAAACGATCCTGGAAGGACCACTGCGGCTCCCTGTGAAGATTTTTCCAACGATTCTCTGAGAAGAATGAAGTGCTTGGCAAATCCTGAAGAGAAATGGACCCATTGCCCGCTCAAAGGACCCCATTTATCACTGTCGATAAAGACCTGTCCTCCGCAGGAATTATCAACGCCCCTCGGAAGATAAAGCATCGGAGGAACATAGCCACGTTCCCCTGCGCGTGGACCGCCTGACCCAAAGTGCCCACCAAAGCTCACATCACAGATCGCACTAGCAGGGGTCCAGGTCCCTTCCTGAACACTGGTCAGAACAATGTTTCCGTTCGGCGAGATCCCAAGCCCATTTGGGTTGCGCAGACCCGTTCCAAGAACATCGATCCTTTCATTATCAACCCGACAAAGCCCCTGATTACCTGAGGCAAAGAACCACCGCCCCGAAAGATCACGCTCAAGGCCGGTCACAAAATCATGTCCCCCAGCCGAGGTCTGATGCACACGTGAGACCGGCTTGTAGTAGTCTGCCTCATCATCATTATTACGGTCATGCAGTGCGACGATCTGATCACGGCACATGACATGAATGAGCCCATCCACTACTTTGAGACCGAGAGGTTGATGAAGGCCAGCTGCGAACCTCTTCCAAGTTAGGTCTTCAAGGCCGGGACCGGAAACGTCACAGACCCAGACATCGCCATGGATTGTGCAAAGGGCGATCCTCTGTTCCGAGACAAAGTCATGTCCTCCCGGAAAAATGAGAGCGTTCCATGGATTAGTATATGGGAGACTCAGTGTATCAATGGCATAGGGCATTTGGTCCCCGAGTTTTCCTCGAGTTATGATCCTCTGTATCCACTGAGGTGCCGGATCCTCAGGAATCTCCGCTTCGATTTCATGGACCTTACCATCAATGACGACGGCGGTCCTGTGATTGACCTTCCCGAGTATGGACCATGAGAAAATGACCCGGTCAGCATCACGGTATAGACCGAGAAATTTGGCCCCCTCAAACGGATCTTTCATATCAACCAATTCGACTGGCTCTCCTCCTATTGGAATTCCTTGCATTAAACCACGCCTCACATCGGTCCAAGCCACCAGATCACCTGACCAAGCAGCAGCGAACCGCATCTTATCCGTATCATAGACCACATTAAGAGGTTCTTTCTGACCAGGCACGGATGGAAGGCGAACGCTCACAGCCCGAGGAATTGTCAGCCCCTGACCACGGAAGACCCCACTGACCATAGATCCAATCTTCATGTCCTTAACTCTCCCGTCTTTCCAAGTCTCTTGATCGTTCTGATTGCCCCAGTGACCCGTGTGCGCTCCGTCGAGTCCGGGGAAAGCAGCAGGTTCCCGGTTCCGGGCAATGGCCTGCTTTGCATAAAAATCATAGACTCGGTCACGGTTCACATTCGCATCCCAGTAGGGATTCGATTCCGGATTCAGTGGCCTGGCATTCATGTCCCGCGGGGCAATCGCCCCCACCTTCGGCTTATTTGGAGCTTTAATCGGTCTCAGGCCCGCGGATCCAGGCTCGTTATAATCGCGGACGAGCCAGTCTAACCCTTCAAGATTAGACCTTAAAACGACTTCCGTATCGAGATCGGTCCGGTGATCAAGGATCCCGATCGGTCCATCATAACCGCTCTCGATGACAAGCTTCAGCATCGCCTGGTCATGCTGACCATGTGACAGGTCAAGGATCTTGGGCTCCGCTCCGGCATTCATACCGTTCAGATTCAGGCACAGGAGGTGAGGCTTCATAAGCTCGAGCGATTCTTCCCAGTCTCCGATATGTCCGTGACCATGGTGCCAGTTGTAAACAATCCCAACATTCTTGTGCCCCCTCTCATGGAGCTCTTCACAGACCGCGACCAAGTTCCTCGGTTCACCTCCCCAACCTCCGTGATTATAGAGTCCTAGTTCGCAACCTATCTGATCGAGACGCTTAGCGAGCCCCGAAACCGAATCCGCGGCTGCCGAAACCATCTCTTCAACCGACCCCTCAGTCGGTGAACCAAGCGTACGCCAGATCTGTGGATGAATGTCATGTTTTTGGAACAACTTGTAAGCCTCCTCATGACCAGCCCAAAAAGCGAAGAACTCAATGCCGTGCTTCTTATACTGGAGAATCTCCTCCTCAAAGTCTTTGACGTGCTCGCCGCGCCAGTCATAAGCGCATCTCTTAAAGCCAAGACGAGCCAGCATCTTGGCCCGTGCCTCCGGCCCCCTTTTCTTTGCATCGAACGGAACGACGCACCAAGGAGACAAGCTATCAACCTTCATGTTCGCCGGGACTTCGGCATAGACTTGCTCCGCAAAGAACAAAGAACCTAGGACCATTAGGAGGAAAAAGATGAAATGCAAAAATCTCATGACAGTCGGAAGATTATCAATCTCATGGATAAGAAAAATCCAAATCTTTAAGGATAATGCTCACTAAAGTAAGCCCGGCTTCCCGTGATGACCTTTTCCTTTCCACTAAAACTTCATCGTAATTAACCACGACAAAGAACCCCCAAATTCTGGATGAATAGAGCGACAAGGCAAACTTTCTCGTTCTCGCGTCTCTTCAAATAAGGCGCTACAGTATCCGAGTGATTGACGTTTGATACCTTTATAGAGCTGAATACGTTCCCACTCTGATAAAGTCCATCCCTGCAAAAATAGAACCATCGAACCTTCCCACCTATGAATCCAGTTTTCATTGATTTCCCTACCAATCCCACCTCTATCGATGCGCCTCTCCGCCAAATCGGAGACGGGATTAACCAAAGAAGATCCAGATCGATAACATTCTTCTTCCTCTGCCTCTTCGCCCTGGGCTCTTCACTTTTCGCTAGCGAAAATAATCCGAACATCCTCTTTATCGTTGCCGACGACCAATCCCCTTACGATCTTAAAGTCTACGATCCTAACTCACCGCTCGATACCCCTGTCATCGATCAACTGGCCGCCGATGGCATGATCTTCGACGCTGCCCACCACATGGGTTCATTCTCTGGAGCCGTTTGCTCCCCCTCTCGCCACATGATTATGTCGGGCCGCACCGTTTGGCATCTCCCTAACGCTAGAGGCGCCATCAAGAAAGGACTCTGCCCCACCGGCCTCGAACAAAACGTCATGGCCTCCGTTTTCAATCGCGCCGGGTACGATACTGTACGTACCTGTAAGAACGGCAACAGCTATAAGGCTGCCAACGAACAATTTACGATCCGCAACGACGCCACCAAGCGCGGTGGCACCGACGAAACCGGAAGCTCATGGCACGCAAACCAAGTCCTCGACTACCTCGAAGACCGCTCCCAACAAGACAAACGCAAACCCTTCCTAATCTACTATGGCTTCTCCCATCCACACGACACCCGCGATGGAAAACCCGAGCTCCTCAAAAAGTATGGAGCTATTAACCACACCCAAAAAGAAGTCCTTCCCCCGGCCCACCCCAACCAGCCGGAACTTCAAATCAATTACCTCCCAAAGCATCCCTTCCACCACGGTCACCCCGGCCTTCGCGACGAAGTCAGCGTGAAAGGAGTCTGGAGAAAACGGGACGAACGCACGATCCGCAACGAACTCGGTCGCGAGTATGCCTGTAGCGAAAATATCGACATCCAAATCGGCCGCGTTCTCAAGAAACTCGAAGAGATGGGCGAGCTCGAGAACACCTACATCTTCTACACTGCCGATCATGGGATGGCGATCGGCCGCCACGGCTTGCAGGGGAAACAAAATCTCTACGAACACACTTGGCGCGTCCCCTTCATCGTGAAAGGCCCCGGCATCAAACCCGGGTCCCGTGCCCCCGGCAATATTTACCTTCTCGATACTCTTAGCACCCTCTGCGATCTCGCTGGCATCGACGCCCCCAAAACCTCCGAGGGCGTAAGCTTCAAATCTGTTCTAGAAGGAAAAAAAGACACCGTGCGAGACACCCTTTTCGGCGTCTACTGCGGCGGCACCAAGCCAGGAATGCGCTCCATCAAAAAAGGGGACTGGAAACTCATCAAATATGACGTCCTTGATGGCAAAGTCCGCGAAAC
>JAKMGP010000083.1 GCA_022424905.1 Akkermansiaceae bacterium
ACGAACCGTGAAAGGTGCCTTCGTTTACCGGAGGCCACAACTGATCCCAGCGATGACGCAGCAGTTCGCGAAATTGGAAGACGGGCCGGGGACTGGAGTGAGGTTCGTCCAGAATGGGGCCTTTCGGGTAATGCCTCGATTGTGGTCGGTCCTCGTGAACTGACGAGCCATATTGACCTTGAAGGGAGAACTTTCCTTGTCTCCCATGACTATCGTAAAGACCCAACCGAAGCATCTCTTGAAGGGATCCTAGCAGCACCCGTTGTCGTAGGACAATGGATCAACTGCGAACATTACTTCTCCGCGACCGACCCAGAAGTTTATGGAAGTGGTAGTAAGATCTATCATAACGTGGTTGGCCGTATGGGGATCATGTCGGGTCCTCAGGGCGATTTACGCACGGGCCTAGCCCGACAATCAGTGATGAATGGAGATCAGCCTTATCACGAGCCCCTAAGAGCTCTCGTAATTGTCGATGCACCTCGGGATCGAATAAGCCGTATCCTAGAGAAGCATATCAACGTGAGTCAGTTATTTGATAATGAATGGGCGCACCTCGTAGCAGTAGATCGCGAGAGTGAAGAAGTCTTCTACAAATACATCCCAAAGAAAGGTTGGGAGAGCATGGCCATTGGTAAAATGCAGTCGTCAGGATAGCCTTTTGATGGAAGCGTTATCTTTTTCAAAAATAGAAGTATAATCGCAGCTATCGAAAACGATAACTCGAAATTATATAGCAAGAGTTACTGAATTTTATTGGGTTGGATTTTATTTTCCTCCGGTGATCCGTTGGATTGAGTCCTCCGTTAGATTAGATGTGGCGAGCCATTCCTGAGCAGCTTCACGGTCCCTGCGATAAAAGACACGGCCGGTATCGACCATGGCATTTGTTCGGGCTTCAGGGTCTTTGATATTAGCTGCCCATTGCACCCCAGCAGCAGGCTCCTTGTGGACGACGCTTGTGGCGTAACCATAGGTTGCGGAATCTTGCTGATCGATTGGGAGTGTGGAGATTGCATTAGCGGCCTCTTTAGGGTCTCGGTTAGCCCATTGGTGAAACGAGGATCCTACAGCATGATTTTTGCCTTCGCCTTCGGGAAGATTGCTAGCCCATTCCACAGCTTTGGCAGGATCTTCTTTGGCATAATCTCCGGCGATTCTTTGAAAGGCGGTGTTTTGCAAGTCTCCCTCAGGGATATTACTTGCCCATTGGGTAACCTCTTCTTGGTCTCCAGATTTCAAGGCCGCAGCAGCAGCGATGTGGATCATTTTATCAGCATCCTTATCTCCATTTTGTGAGCGTTCGACCGCAAACTCCGCAGCAAGTTGTGGATCAGCATCAGCGAGTCCGAAGGCAGCTCCCCATTTCATGTGAGCCCCATCACCTTGTTCCTCGGCGGAAAGAGCATCAAAGTAAGCCATGGCAGATTGTGGGTCCTCGGACGCCCATCCTGCCAGCGAGGCAGCCATATCACGTTTTGGAGTGTCTTTCCCATGCAGGATTGCTTCCTTTCCCACAATCGCCCCCCAAGCGTAGTGAAACTCGCGAAATTCAGCAGAGTCTTGCGACATGTGAGCGATCTGCTCACGCAATTGACGAGCATTATCAGCAGTGAGTTCTTTGAGCATCTCGGCAAAGGCGAGCCGTCGCTCAACAAGATTCCCATTTTTAAAAATGGCTCCAAGTTCTGCAATACCTTCCTCGGTAAGAATAGAATTTTCTTTCGTTCCTGATCTACTTTTTGTTTTGAAGCGAGTTGTTTTAGCACGAGGATTTGAATTATTCTCGGCTGAGTTTGCGACTCTACGACTGCTGGAACTGTTTTGTAATCCACGTTTTGATTCGGCGGATTGCTCAGGGTTGGAAGAATTCATTTTTGAGCCGACCACAAAAGTGGTGATGGCCACGAGTGCCCAAATGAGATGATGAAGAATATTTTTTTTCATGGTGCCAAAACGATGGTAATTTTTTATCAAAAATCAGGAGAAATATTTAGCTTAAAAACAGCAGGCTATTTCGGAGCATGTTTACGAAGTTGCATGACCATATCTTTGCGTTGCTCCTGCAATTTCTCTAAATTGGTTTTTTGGGCGACAACCGTATTTAGATAGCGGTAAAGGTCACCGAGAGATTTACTCCAATCGCCAGAGACAACGTCGACTGGTGATTCACGACGATGGTTACGAAGAGTGATTGATGCTCCATTTTTAAGAAGAGCACTCACGATTTCGCTGCGACACATAAACGTGGCATTGTGGAGCGCCGTATTGCCATCACGATTAGATTTTCTGACATCTGCTTCATGTTCGAGGAGGAGTTCGACAATTTCGAGATGCCCGTGCAAAGCAGCGCTCGCAAGTGGAGTCATGCCATTTTCTTGGTGAAGGCGATTCACACGGGCGCCGAGTTTGAGGTGCCGTTTGACCCTCGCGATACTTCCGCTCGCGATCGATCTTTCGAGAAGATTACGGAGTTGATCAGGATCGTTCCGAGGAGAACCTTTAACGTCTTCCACTTTATTCGCGACGTGAAAAATGAAATCGTTGCTGAAGAGCCCCTGGGAGTTTTGGATCTGAAGGAAGTGAATGCCATTGGGGGGAAGTGAGTCGATAGTAATCGCGATGGTCTCAGCAGTTCCTTTCTTCACGGTAGCCTGAACACGACGACCATCGACGATGACGTGAGCATCTTCAGTGACGTGACGAGCATTCATAGTCATGGTTTGATTCCCTCCAGCAAGAATTGGAAATTGTTGGCGGCCGCTTTGCTCTTGAATAGAGCTGAGGGTCCAGAGAGCAGGTTGTGGGATAAAAAACCCAGATTGAGCTCCGTGACGAGCCGTGAAGGAGCCTAAAAATTTCCCTTCTTTGGCGTAACCAATGAGTTGTTCGCGGGTGAAGCTCTGGCGGTTTTTATCAACTTGGATATAGTAACCTCTTTGAAATTGCAGAGTCATGTCTTTTCCATCAAGGAGGGCCTCAACCTGCAGAACAATGGCCTCTTCGGCTGCCGAAGCTTCGAGAGCCGGAAGGAGCTCGAGAGTGAGTCTCTGATTAGCGGTTTTTTGATTTAGAGTGAGCTGGCGGGCAAAGGTGCCGGAGTAGCCAGTACTCCCTTCAAGGACCATTTCCCAAATGGGATCAAAGCGTGGTTTACTTCGCCACGACAGACGCCAGAGATCTTTCTCGGGAATCCCTTTCTCGGCGATATTACGGTAAAAATCAAAGTCGATGATATTGAGCCGGCCTTGCGGCAGGATGAGGAAGCGATCATACGCTCCGCGCCAAGTTGGGGCATCCATCCCGGATCCGGGGGTGTTGGTTGAGACGAGAAAGGGCATACGATGGCAGTCACCACAAACATTCGGTTGTGGTTTCCCTTCGTGGTTGCCTTTGATGTGGAAGAGTTCAAACCCGTCGACCGCTCTCTTTGACAGGACGTTGGTGAAAGCGCGTTTCTGGGCAGGTGGATACGGTATAGCGAGAAGAAAGCGCGACATATAATAGCGCTCGTTCCGATCGAGCAGGTCGCCTTTGCCTTTAGCGCTGGCTCCAAGCGCCATCGTAGATTTCAAAGCGCCATCAACGACATTACGAATGGCATTGTCAGGGCTGGAGCCATCAACATTTGGAGGGCTATGCCCGCGAACATTTGCGCTATTATTTCCGCCATAGGGATCACCGGGAATACCGTCCCAGTGGAAGGGAGCAGTATCACGGAGTCCGCGAAGCGGCATGGTAGACCGAGGCTGAATTTGGCTTCCTCCGGAGACGATAGGAGTCTTAAGAACCCAGAGGAGCTGGTCGGTATGCCCGTCGGGATGGCAACTGGCACAAGAGAAAGTTTTGGTGCTGGAGGCACTGGCATTATTGAAGGCGATACGGCCGCGCTTAAATGGCGCGGGGGTGGGGTCGTCGAGTTTAATGGTAGATGTAACGACTGGATTTTCCGGATCCGAAAGGTTGATGTGAGAGATGGAATTCTCAACAGCATTGAGGATCCAAGCTTGGACTGGAGCTCCCTTGTCATTTGACCGGAGCGCAATGCCTCGAGGAACAGACCCCACTTTGACATGTCCCATGACTTTGCCGCTGGAGGTGTCTACGGTGAAGACTTTGTCTGATCCCGCGGCCGTAGCAATCAGAGTTTGATCATTGGAGCTAATCTCAATCGCGAAGGGAGTCGCGAAAGCATCCTGCGGGGTAATTTTGACCGAGGGTAAGGGCTCAAGATTAATGAAGCTTGGTTTTTTGGCAGCATTCTTTTGAAAATCAACTCGAGTGATTTGATTTAAAAAAGCACGATTTTGGAGTTGGGCCAGTCCATGTTTTTTAGTGCCTGAACGACCATTAATATGATTCCGGGCATCGGTTTGGGCAACGAAGACCGAACCTTTAGAATCAATCGTAAGACCATAAAGAAGAGTCCCGAGAGTATCGACTGTCTCGATCAATTTGTCGGTTTCAGTATCGAAGACGAAGAGATCTTTATCGGGCACATTGGGATGTTTGACGATATCAAGAACGTGACCCAGAGAGAGGACGTTATTATTGGCGATTGAGTGCTCGTGAGCATTAAAAGTAACAAGGTCTCCATCAATTTTGTAGCCTCCGGAGAGTTGGGTTTTGTTATTGGATTCGAACGGAAGAACATAGAGCTTACCGTTTCTTACGCTGATCGCGCGGGGGTCTTGGGCCGGGATGTTAAGGCGCTTGGAGACCTTGCGGGAAGCAACATCAATGACAGCTATCTTGTTTTCGGACGAGAGCGCAACGTAGGCTTTTTGATTGCTGGCAAAGGCGATTCCAACGGGCTCATCAAAATTAGTGGCGCGCTTCTCGAGATCAATATCTTGCACGGTGTCGATGACGCGGAGATGCGTCGAGCTCTTGCGATTGGTGTCGATGACGCTTATAGAATCGGAAATGTGATTGCTAACCCAGACTTCAAGCCCATCGGGTCGGATTGCAATGCTGACGGGATCGATACCCACAGGAATACGAGCGAGAAGGTCGTTTGTAGAAGTCTCAAATACGTCGACCGTGTCGGCCGGGGTATTGGCGACGAAGAGACGATCCTGATGAACAACAATAGGTTTAAAATGCGGACTCAGAAAGGAAGGGTGGCCAACTTTAGCAGGCGAAGGAGTCGGCCGATCATCGGAAACATTTTTCTGGTCGCGGGCTGGAACAAGCCAAACGCCGAGAAAGGAAAAGACGATAAGGGTGAATCCTGCAAAAAGCCGTTTCATAAAGTAAAGAGGGTCTAATTATCGGGAGAAAATTGGTGATCGTTTGCCCATTGCTGGGCTATTTTGGGGTCACTACGACTCCAAGCTTTGAAGGTATGCTGGCTGAGGTCGTTGCGTAAGGAAGGAGTTGTTATTTTAAGCGACCATTCAAGGGCGCTGCGAGGATCAAATTCAACGGCGGCAACGGCGAGACCTGCAATCGCTTGGTCTCGCGAATTGCCTGCTGGAAGGGCTTCAATCCAGGCGGTGGCGGCTTTGGGTGTTTGCGTGGTCCAGTGCCAGAGAGTATCCGCTAGGGCAGAGTCCCGCTGAGGAGATTCCGTTTTTGAGGCAATCCAGTTGGCCGTATCTTCGGGATCTCGCTTAGACCACTGATTGGCAATGATCTTTAAATATTTGGGGTTCGGGTTCTCGTCGAGGTATTGCGCTGCTTTTTCAGGATGGGTTTTAGACCACGATTCTAGAGCTTCAGAAGTAGCGCGCCCCTTGGCGCTGGGTGGAAGCGTTGAGGTCCAAGCGAGTGCTTTGATGGGAGAATGGCGAGCCCAAGATTGGGCGATTTCTGCAAGGATATCGTTACGGGCTTCGCCTCCTTTGAGGCCAAGGGCAAGGATTGCGGCTTCTTGAGGATCAATTGCGGCAATCGTTCCTAGAACCCCGGAGTAGGCCCCAGCTTGTTGCTGATCTGCAAGAGTTTGCGCCCACTCCAAGGCAGCCCGGGGATCTTGGCGAGCCCATTCCTTGGCAATCGTCCCCGAAAGAACGTGGCCGACAATCGGATAATAAGCACGAGTGTTTGTAGGCGAAGTGAGCCAGTTAGCAGTTCGCTTAGGATCAAGCGCTGCAAGAGCAGCAAGGATGCTGAGAGAGTGCCCTCGCTCGAGGGAGAAATTTGCCGTGTCCAAGGAATTAAAAGCGGCCTCGGGGTCTGCTTTAGCCCAGCGAGTGAGAAGTAAATGAGTAAGGATTTTTGACTCTGAATCCCATTCGGGGGTTTTACTACGCAGGAGTTCAAGCGCCTCCGAAATTTGATTCGTGGAAAGCTGTAATGAATAATCATGCAGGAGCCGCAACCGCTCGGCAGGGTCTGGATTAGCAAAAATAGCGAGGAGATCTGGCCCACTGAAAGAAGCGGTTCTAGGGATTTTAGAAATGGCTAAACTGCGGGTGGATCTTTGACCCTCTGGGGATGGGGGAACGGGCGCTCTCTGGGTTTGCGTCAGTTGGTTAATTTTTATTTGCTGGGTCGTCACAGCTGCGATCCCGATGGAGAGTGAACCCAAGGCAAGTAGATGACTTTTGACGAAAGCGAATGCTCCGGTGGCTGCCCCTATCGATTGAAGCGAGCTCGTAATCGACGTGGCTAAGCTGGCGGGAGCCGAAGAGACCGCGTTGGTCGGCAGGGTGGAAGCGAGAAGCGCCGTAGTTGTGGTAATCCCCCTTTTACCAAGAATGACGCGGAGCTTTTCGAGCGCACGATTGGTGCGCATGCGGGCCGTATCGTGATTGATGCCAAGTGGACGCGCAATCTCTGGAAAAGTTTTATTGTCATAGAAACGTAAAAGGACGAGAGCTCGATCACTTTCGCAAAGCTCATCGATGGCTCCGTCTATTTCGGGCGTAAGTTGATCCCAGGATTCGGAAGAGGTCTTCATAGCATCGAGCTCGGCTGCTGTTTTTTCGCGTTTTTGGCGTCGAACCTCGGAACGAACATAATCGACCGAAGCGCTGTGGGTTTCGCGGTGGCACCAAGCAGTTAAAGGAAGAGATTTAGAAAGCTTTGACGCCTTTTTGACTAGGCGGAGGAAAACAATCTGGGAGATGTCACGGGCGGCTTCGTCATTCGTTGTGATTCGCCGTGCGACTGAGTGGATGAGTGGGAGGTGTCGATCCACGAGCTCCGCTAGCGCTGGCCCCGAGGGGTTGCGCAAGTGCTTTTGAAGGAGTTGGTGGTCGCTGATATCCACGATTTTAAAGGAAATCGTCGCTTTATAAGAAAAGCGAACAAGAAAATGGAGCATAAAACGAGAGCTAGGACTCCATCGCAAACACTTTTGGATAGATCGATAAGCTTTGAAGTGTATACCCTTGCTGATGGAAAAAATATTGCGATGGGGAATTCTGGGGGCGGCAAATATTGCGCGTAAGAATTGGGATGCGATTCGCAATTCCGGTAATGGAGTGATCGTGGCAGTTGCAAGTCGCGATGAAGTTAAGGCACAAAAATTTATCGACGAATGTCAAGGCGAGGCTCCTTTTGGAGAGGCTCCGAGAGCGATTGGCGGGTATGATGAAATGATTGCAGCCGAGGATCTCGACGCGATCTATATTCCGCTCCCAACTGGAATGCGTAAAGATTGGGTCGTAAAGGCTGCGAATGCTGGAAAACATGTGATGTGTGAAAAGCCATGTGCGATTGATAGCGAAGAATTGGAAACGATGACTTCCGCTTGTGCCGCAAACAAAGTGCAATTCATGGATGGCGTGATGTATATGCATAGCGATCGAATGCCAAAGCTGCGTGAGGCACTTGATGACCCTGGGAATGTTGGTGAGATTCGGCGAATCGCTTCAGCCTTCTCTTTTTGTGCCCCTCCTGAATTTTTTGGCGAAAACATTCGAGGAAACAGCGAGTTGGAGCCGGCAGGAGCCCTTGGCGATCTTGGGTGGTATACGATCAGGGCTACCCTCTTCGTGATGAATTACGAAATGCCAATCTCCCTTCGTGCAACACTGCTTTCATCTACAGGTAGCAATGAAACCTCGGATGGTGTGCCCACCGAATTGAGTGCCGAGCTCATCTTTGCAAATGGAACTTCAGCAATATTCTACAACTCTTTCCTTACGGAAAATCAGCAATGGCTTCATGTGAGTGGTTCGAAAGGACATCTCAAAGTTGACGATTTTGTCCTTCCTCATCCTGGTGGAAAATTGGGCTTCAAGATCGCAAACCCCAACTTTGTTCAGCAAG
>JAKMGP010000284.1 GCA_022424905.1 Akkermansiaceae bacterium
ATTGGTTTTGGGAGATTGAAGTTCACGAGTGGGTGGTTGCGATAGCCGGCTTTTGAGACCTGTAAGTAGTCGATGGTAGGGAGATCTTGATGGACTAGAACTCCGCCATTTTTATCGGTTTCTTTAGGTGGCCAGTTGAAGCTCCGGCTCATCGGAACGACCTTGGCATCTTCAATTGGTCTGCCAGCTTCATCGACTACAAAAACAGTAGGCGAGCAAGAGCTGCAGATTAGAGCGAGGATTCCGAAGAAAGATCTCATTGAGGGACAGACGAGAGGAATTGCTCCTGAGCGATCCGCTCGGCTGATCGAGTGTCGTTATCGTCGGAAGTTTCGCCAACGAGTTCGTCACGGAATTTGTCAATCATGGCTTCAACGGGCCACGCGCTGGCTTCGCCGAAGGCGCAAACAGTCTTGCCGTCAATTTGATAGGCAATGTCTTCCAGAACCTGAACATCAGTCGGAGTTGCCTTGCCGTCTTCGATTCGATCAGAAACCTTTTTCATCCAAGTCGATCCTTCCCGGCATGGGGTGCACTGCCCGCAGGATTCGTGAGCGTAAAAGTGGGTGATGTTGTTAAGCACCCAGGACATGCGCCGGGTGTCATCCATCACAATGACACCGCCTGAACCCGCCATGGAGCCGGCCGCCGCGAGGGTGTCGAAGTCGAGAGGTAATTGCCAGAAAGTCATTTCCTCGGCGTCATCACCACGACCGATCTGGAAAGTTTCGTTGCAGCGTAGGATCTTCGACGATGAACCACCTGGGATGACGGCCTTGAGCGTCCGCCCATCTTTGGGACCTCCGCACATGTCATAGAGAAGTTCTTGGAAGGTGACTTTGCCAACTTCGATCTCGAAGTAGCCTGGGTTCTTAACATCGCCTGAAACACAGACGATGCGGGTTCCTGAATTTCGTGGGGTCCCCAGTTTGATGTATTCTTCCCCTCCCATGCGAAGGATGTGGACAACGTGGCAGAGTGATTCGACGTTGTTCACGATGGTTGGCGCCATGTAAAGGCCGATAGCGGCCGGAAAATAGGGTGGCTTTATTCGTGGGTAGGGGCGTTTGCCTTCCAGTGACTCAATCAGGCCGGTCTCCTCACCGCAAATGTAAGCGGCGGCTCCACGATGAACGTAGATTTCGAGATCGAATCCCGATCCCTGGATATCCTTGCCAAGGAAGCCATTTTTCTTGGCCTCGGCGATGGCCTTTTCAAGAATGATGGCCGCCTCCGGAAATTCTTCCCGAATGTAAATGTAGGCGACATGAGCCCCAACAGCATAGGCAGAGATCACCATACCTTCAATGAGCTGGTGCGGATCTTGGTGGACAATGTAGCGGTCTTTAAAAGTACCCGGTTCCGACTCATCACAGTTGCAAATCAGGTAGACTGGCTTGGTGTTATTGGGAGGAATAAATCCCCATTTGATTCCAGTTGGGAATCCTGCTCCTCCGCGTCCGCGTAAACCTGAAGCTTTCACTTCGTCGATGACCTCTTGGGGCCCCATTTTCAGAGCCTTCATAGCCATTTCGTAGCCGCCTTCCGCAAGGTAGGTCTTGATCTTTGGATTCCAGCCTTTGCGGTCGACGTTCCTGAAGATTAGACGGTGCTCTTTTTCGTGAGGTTCCTTGCCGGGGAGGTAGGTGATGTCAGACATGAGCTTGGTGGTTTAGAGTAGTGAATTAACTTTCGTATTGAGTGATCAGGCTTTCAGCCTTTTCTGGTGTAACGCCTTCGTGGAAGTCGTCGTTGACGAGACAGACCGGGGCGGTCCCGCAAGATGCGAGGCATTCGGCGTATTCGACTGAGTAGTTGCCGCAGGGGGAGATGGAAATTGGATCCTTATGAGTATCAGCGGAGCCGCGATCGATTCCGGTTATTTCGCAAAGCTTGGCCATTAGTTCGTAGGAGCCGCCCATGGCGCAGGAGAGGGTTCGGCAAACTCGGAAGTGGAGCTTGCCAGGGGCCTTCTGACGGAAGCCGGGATAAAACGTGACGACCTCGACAACTTTGATTGCGGCGATGCCAAGTTTCTCGGCCACCCATTCAATGGACTCCGGGCTGATGAAACCGTGACGATGCTGGACTTCGTGAAGAAGGGGAAGCACAGCCGAGCGGCGTTGGTCATCGGGATATTGTGCGATGCGCTTATTGGCCGCTTTTTCGAGAGCAGAAGTAATCTTGAACTGAGGGAAATGAACCACGCCAGGGGTGACTGGCGAGTGGACATTCTTTTCAAGAACGGTGAGCACAGGACGGATGTATTCCACGGCACCGCGGTCAATTAGGCGAGGCTTTGGGACTTCGCGATCGTTCGGGGCGCTGGTGGAGATGTAACTCAGCTTCGATCGATCGATCGAGCGAGGGCGGGGGGCTTCAATTTTAGAACTCACCGTGAGAAAAAGTCAGGTTGGAAGAATTAGACGTGAATTTAGCGGTCACACTCGCCCATTACGAAATCGAGCGAGCCAAGAATGGCTGGGATGTCAGAAACCATGTGTCCCTTGAGGAGGTCGGCACAGATGCCAAGGTTGACGAAAGATGGGGCGCGAATCTTCAGCCGATTCGGGACTCCGCCGCCTTTCGAGTGAATGTAGAAGCCGAGCTCCCCTTTGGGGTTTTCAGCGGCAAAATAAACCTCGCCCTCTGGGGCCTCGATCCCTTGAGTCGCGACAATGAAATGGTGGATAAGTTCCTCCATGGACATAAGGACGCGCTCTTTCTCAGGGAGAGTGGACTTCGTGTCGCCCACGTTGATTTCCCCTTCTGGGAAGTCAGCGAGAACTTGTTTGATGATTTTGATGGACTGGCGCATCTCCTCCATGCGGACGAGGAACCGGTCGTAGCAATCGCCATTTTCGCCCACCGGAATATCGAAGTCGTATTTCTCGTAGCCCAAATAGGGCCTATCCTTGCGGAGGTCGCGGGCTACTCCGCTGGCTCGCAGGTTGGGGCCGGTCATCCCATAGCTTATAGCGTCCTCGCGGCTGATTACCCCGACATCGCACATCCGCTCGAGGTAGATCTTATTGTTGTTAAGGAGCCCAGCAATTTCGTCGATGGTGTTTTCACACTCATCGAGGAACTTTAGGATGTCTTTGTCTAGGCCCTCAGGAATATCGCGGATTTGACCGCCGACTCGGGTGTAAGACGTGGTGAAGCGAGCACCAGTGAGTTGCTCGCAGAAGTTATAAATTTTTTCTCGCTCCGTGAAGGTATAGAGAAAGACGGTCATGGCACCAACATCCATCGCGCAGACGCCGACCCCAAGCATGTGGGACGAAATCCTCGCTAGTTCACAGCAGAGAACTCGGAGAGCTT
>JAKMGP010000291.1 GCA_022424905.1 Akkermansiaceae bacterium
ACCGCTAGAAGCGATCAGGGTTTGATAAAATAGTGAACGAGGACTATCGCTTGCGGCGAGCGCCGAGAGCCAAGAGACCAAGACCAGCAAGGAGGGCCCCGCTTGGCTCAGGAATTTGACTTGTGACCAAATTGACGTTGTCAATATCAAGGTCCATCGCTGCTCCACCTGTGCGGCCAGCAATCTGGATACGGAAGTCATCAGGTGCTCCGGCAAGAGCGAAGTCAGTGAAAACGCTTTCTCCGCCGATTGAAGCGCTAATGTTTGCGCCATCTCCGCTGCGAGTCATTGAGACCTCAACAGAAACCCACTCACCGGCTGGCAGCGTGTAACCCACGTCGCCACTTTCGACACCATCGTAGTTAACAGTGGCATTTGTGCCGTTGAACGTTCTGAAGCCAACTCCAACAGAGTTAGCATAAGCAGCTCTCTCTTCCTCACCTCTGCGACCACCCGCACCAGAGCGGACAAGATCGTTGCCGTGAGTTGCGACATCAACGAAACCAACGCCAAAGCCATCAGCTGAAATATTGTCCGCGCGAATGTCCATCGACAAAGTTGCGGTTTGCCATCCAGCTGTTCCAGTTGCTGGGAATGCCAAGTGGTTACCGGCATCCCCTGTGTTGTTAAGCAGGTTGTAGTAGCTACCAGTTGGGCCACCTTCAACGACGGATCCAATTGGAGCTGATTTAAACGCTTGATCGGTGAACGATCCATTCCCGTCGAAATCGGCGAGAAGTGCAGCGTTTGCAGGAACGATTCCTGCTAATATGAGATAGTGTGTAATCTTCATCGGCGTCTTGATATTCGGTTTTTCCGGAGAGGTCCACAAAAAAGTTTATATTTTTCAAATAAACCTCGAGACACCTTCAGAGCTTGATTCACAGCTCAAACGAGATTTTCTTAATATTATGGCCTTGTTAACTTTCGGTCGAGAACAACATCGTATGCCCCAAGGGATTGGATTCCCTCGTCTGCATCGCTTGCAAATGCTCTCCTAGACATCTATTCGGCCTAAGATTAACAAAAAACACTCTTCTGATCTGGCCCAAATTCGCCGCCATCCCGGTCAAAGCTTAAGAGATCTTAGGAAATGATCCAGACGCGAGGTTTTAAGCAACCCACTCCCCCCTCCAATTCGTTGGCAAATTCCGTATTCGGCACAAGGAACAACCTACAACTTAGATTTTTCTAAAAAATATTAACACCGGCGATTTCTTAGTTCCCCTGAGAGTAAAAAAATTATAGGGTTCCTGCATGGCTAAACTGTTGAAATCGTCGGTAATCGCCTTGATCTGCATGCTTCAAGCTCTGAGTAGTGAAATTAAGCAAACTCCATTAGAGCCAGCTTCGGCGAGAGGGGAGACACTGTTCCGTAGCCGTGCCCCAGAGGAGACCGGTGTCAACTTTATCAATCCCATTGACGATAATCATGAATTAAAGAGGCTCTATATTTCGGGATTTGCAGCTGGAGGGGTTTCACTGGGTGATTTGGACCAGGATGGCATGTTAGACGTCGTCTTAACGGCCGGAGCCCGGGCCAGTAAAATTTTTCGTCAAGTCAGTCCATGGAAGTTTGAAGAAGTGCCCTGGGATCCGAAACTCAGCGAACTTTGGTCCAGTGGAGCTGCCATCCTTGATATCGATAATGACGGCGATCTTGATATCTACCTCTGCAACTACGACACAGCGAACAGCCTCTACATAAATGTCACGCAGCCGGGAGGAGCGATCAAATTCGAGGAACGCGCTGAGGAATGGGGGCTCGATATTGCCGATGCGAGCTTAAATCCATCCTTCGCCGACTATGACGGGGATGGTGACTTAGATGTCTTCATTCTCACCAGTGAATTCAAGAGAGCCAATGGAAGGCCAAAAGAGCTCCCAGTGGTTGGAAAAAACACTGCAAATCCAAAGCTCAAACCAGGATTCGAAAAATATTACACACTGACGAAACACGGTCCTGGGAATTACGTTTATTACAATGCCGGCCGAGAAAATATCCTTCTTCAAAGTCAGGTCGCACAAGGAAAGGAAACATTCACAAACGTGTCAAAAGAGGCCGGCATTAAGGAGCGTACGTTTGGGCTATCATGCACCTGGTATGACCACGACAACGATGGCGACCTCGACCTCTATGTCTGCAACGATTTTACCGACCCAGACCAGCTTTACCTTAATTTGGGGAACGGAACCTTCAAAGACGTCATTAAGTTAGCGGCCCCCTACACCAGTTGGTATTCGATGGGATCGGATGCCGCAGATTTAAATGGCGACGGTCGATTTGACCTAGTGATCGCAGACATGGGAATGACTTCCCACTACAAATCAAAAACCACAATGGGTGACATGAGCATCCACAAGGAATTCCTCGACACCGCTATTCCGAGGCAAACAATGCGCAACACCTGCCTGCTTAATACCGGGACAGGACGTTTCAATGAGGTCGGCTACCTGACCGGGCTTGCTAACACGGATTGGACTTGGGCGGTCAAATGTCAGGATTTCGATTGTGATACTCTCACCGATGTTTTCTTTGCAAACGGAATGGCCCGAAGGACGAACGACTCAGATC